>NZ_JBMERP010000043.1:0-30979 GCF_049310925.1 Virgibacillus sp. DJP39
TTTTCGTTAGTTTTACATGCTGGTGCAAGTTCTTGAAGTTGGACTTTCTCTTCACTACATATCGCAATCGTAGATGTACCAATATCTAATCCTACACGTTTTGTTTCGTCGTTAGACATCTTGCGATTTCTTTTCATTGGTGGATACCCTTCTTGGATAAGTTGAGTAAAGTAGCGAACTTTTCCACGTACTTCACGTTTTAATATGCGAACGTACTTCGTTTTATCCATTAAAGCTAAATGTGCGTATTCGTCGCTTGGTTTCTGTAAAACTGGCATAGAGAGCCAGTTTATAGGTTTAGGATTTTTCTTCGTTGGTTTATCTCCCCAAAGAATATTGCCTTCTACAAACCTCAATCCAGTTTTATTTGATTTATTCTCAACCGAAATGTCATCCGTTTTATCTTTAAAGTGAACTTTTTTTGATTTACCAAAATGAAGTTTCTCGACTGCCTGAAAAGCTCTGGTTGCAAGCTTTTGTGCTTCGAAACTTCCAATGTGTTCTTTAAACTTCTTTTGAACAGACTTCACAAAGCTATGTATTCCATATTCAGAAAAGCCATAATCTAATCGAATATCTGAAAGTTGACTATCACGTTCTTTACACTTAGATTCTTTAAGAAGTCTACGGTATTCTTTATCCGACTTTACTGCTTTATGTCGTTTTAAAGCTTCACCTAGGCAAGAATTATATACAGCTCTAGCAATCTTAAACTTTTTTTCCAAGCGATGTTGTTGCCAGCTAGGAATGTGCAAAGAAAATTCGATTGTATAAGTCGGTTTCGCATTTCTTACCATAGGTTTTTACTCCTCACTAGTTCCTTTTCTTTTAATTTTCAACGTATCTTTTAATAGTTTCGGTTGAAACATTGCCAGCAGTGGATACAAAAAACGAACGTGCCCAAAGGCTTTGCAAATGCTGAAGGTGAGGTAATTCCTCTCTTAGTTTCTTGGAAGTGAATCCCTTGATTTTTGCCATGATGTCCGAAGGACTTCGTATAGGTAGCGTATTTAGAAACATATGTGTATGGTCCTTGTCGCATTCAATAGCAATAATTTGTATTTCCAATTCTACACACACTTCTTGCACCAGTTCTTTGAAACGTTTTTCTACATCTGCCCGAAGAAAAATCCTTCCTTCTATAACGAGGACAGAAAACAAAATGATAGTTTAATAACGAAACGGTTGTTTTGGTTCTTCTATATTCATCCATATATACAATTTTATTAGTATAATAAAAAAAGCGCAACTAACATGCCATAAATGATGAAATATTCAAATACTTGAAGCACCACAAACCTTCGGTTTATAAGTGGTACTCCGTATTTGACCTCACTATCATCCCACACCTAAAGGAGTGGGCTTTCTCGTTCGGAAAATCTGCAATAAGGATGTGTTTATTAATACCACCATAATTTTTGAATCCCAGGAAATGCAAGAAACGCACTTACACCCGCTTGTTTATGCTCTAGTTCACGAGATTGTGAACCGCCTCGTAGGATATGCAGATACGTTGCTCTCTGTCCATGCTGGAGCAAACTCCTACCAGGCGGAGTATAAATCTTAATCTTCCATCAGGGCGGTGTCCAGTTTTAAAATGATATTAAAGCCTCTATTATCTGGGTTTCACCAGAAACGAGATCAAATGAACGGTTATACGTATTTTCCTCAGTTAGGGCATTAACGATGGTGTTTGCAACATCCTCACGTGGAATAAACCCTTTAGCAATATCCTCGGCGATTAAAACTTCACCGGAACCAGGTTCATTTAATAGACCTCCTGGACGAACGATTGTGTATGTTAACCGACTATGTACAAGGATGTTGTCTGCATGATGCTTCGCGACATAATATGACTTTAACTGTTCGTTCCAGTTTTCTCTTCGGTGAGCTTGAATAGCACTTACCATAATGAACCTTTTGACCCCAACTTTTTCAGCAGCTTCAATTGTTTTAGCAGCTCCATCCAAATCAATTAAAAGTGTTTGATCTGCATCTGTTTGTCCACCGGAACCAGCTGTAAATACAATTGCGTCACAGTCTTTTGCTATCGCAGCTATCTCATCTACACTAGCCTCCAAGCTTTTGACAACACTTTCTATCCCTGATTTTTTAAGAACTGATGCTTGTTCTTCTTTTCTAACCATAGCCTTTACTGTATGGTCCTCACTTTTTCCCAAAATACTTATAAGATGTTTACCAATTTGACCATTTGCTCCTACTACCAATACTTTCATATAATAAGCTCCTTCTATAATTAATTATTCGCTCGGTTAGATAACCCTCTTTTAGTTATTAATTATAACATGCTTAACATAGACTTTTGAATTTTGATATGGAGTTGGCTTAGCTTTAATGGATTTTTTTGTAATAACTTACATCTATTTGAATAAAAGTAGGTTGAGGGGTTGAAAATACATGCTGGACTGGAAGGAATGGGTACCTGCAGCTTATGAGGATTATGTGAGTGTAGGGATATCTGTTAGTATACTATTAATTTTTCTGTTATTTAGAAAGATATTCGCAAAATATGTTTTCCGTTTAATTCTGGCATTAAGCCAGAAAACACCAACGGAATTCTTTTCAAAAGTCTGTCTATCTTTTGAATATCCTGTTCGTTGGATATTTTTAATTATAGGAATTTATGTCGCAGCAGCTTATTTTCCATATTTTGACCCAACAGATTCTACATTCGAGAATATTATAAGGGCTTCTGTCATCATTGTGATTTCCCGGGGCTTGTATAACCTGTCGGCAGGTTCGTCTATTTTATTTCATAAATTAAATGAACGGACGAGCACACGCTTTGATCCGATATTAATTCCGTTTTTTTCTAAAGGGATACGATTTATTATTGTCGCAATTAGCTTTAGTATTGTTGCGCAGGAATTTGAATATGATGTGAACGGATTTGTTGCCGGACTGGGCCTTGGAGGACTTGCTTTTGCTTTGGCAGCCAAGGATGCAATCGGCGATTTATTAGGTGGAATTATCATCATAACAGAAAAGCCATTTACAATTGGCGACTGGATTATGACATCAAATGTAGAAGGTGTTGTTGAAGAGATAAACTTCCGAAGTACAAAGGTCAGAACTTTTGAACAAGCACTCGTAACAGTACCAAATGCACCTTTGGCAAACGAAAACATTTCAAACTGGAGTAAGATGGGAAAAAGAAGGATCAGCTTTCATTTAGGCGTAACTTATGACACCCCTAAAATTAAACTGGAAATTGTCATTGAAGGTATCAGAGAGCTATTGCAAAATCATCAGGAAATTCATCAGGATACTATTTTCGTTACATTTGATCATTATAATGATAGTAGTTTGGATATCTTTCTGTACTTTTTCACAAAAACTACTGATTGGAAAAAATTCTTGTTAGTAAAGGAAGAAATTAATTTTTCGATTATGCAAATTTTAGAAAAAGAGCGTGTTTCTGTTGCATTCCCAAGTCGTACTGTGTATTTTAGCTCAGATGAAGAAAAAGCTTCTCAACCTGTTCAATCTATATCCAGAACGAACTAAAGACATCGATATGGAGAATGTCCCCGCACAATTGGGACATTCTCTTTTTATCGACATACTTTCTTTCTGTATAAGCAGAACTAAGGCTTGGCGATAAACCCAGTTTTCTACTAATCACCTAGTTTTTTCAGAACCAGACATGTAATGCTACCCTTACAGACAATGCATCTCTTTTTCAACTTGATCCCAAGTGACTTTATAACCTTTACCTTTAGCACAAAAGACTGAAGAAGATGTGTATTCAGGGTCAGCATCTTTTTTGTAAGCTATACTTTTAGTTATCTCTTCCTTATTGTGACAACGAGCATAGCCACTGAACACCATGTTAAGCGTGCCTTTCCCTTGTGTAATTGAGGCAAATTCAGTGCTGTAATTCATAAATGTTGCGACAGGTACTTCCCCTGTTATAAAGGCCTTTTCCTCGGTTATTTCTGGGGGATTAAATTTACCTGACGCTGCTTGAATGTCAGACAATATTCTTCCCATTACATCCGTTTCAACTTTTATTTTAAACTGATAATAGGGCTCCAATACTATAGACCGGGCTTTTTCTAACCCCTGACGCAATGCTCGATAAGTTGCTTCTCTAAAATCTCCACCTGAAGTATGTTCGTTATGGGCTCTTCCAGTTAATAATGTCACTTTCACATCCGTAACTGCTGAACCCGTTAACAATCCGCGGTGCTCACGCTCAAACAGGTGGTGACGAATTAAGTTTTGATTACCGACTGTTAGATCATTAGCATGACAGTTGTTCTCAAAAGTAATATCACTGCCTCTTTCAGCAGGCTCTAACCGTAAATGTACTTCGGCATAATGTTTTAACGGTTCAAAATGACCATAACCTGTCACGGACGTTTCAATTGTCTCTTTGTATATTATTTTCGGATCACCAAATGATACCTGTATACCAAATCGTTCGCTTGCGATTCGTTCCAAAACCTCCAGTTGGATAATACCCATTACATGGATATGTACCTCCTGCAGGTGTTCATCCCAGCTAGTTTGCAAAGATGGATCTTCTGCATCCAGTATTTCAAAGCTTTTTAAAACATCTCTGCAATGTATAGTTGAGGAATCATAGATTACTTTTGCTTTTAAGGCAGGTACCATTCCAAAATTTGCTTTTTCGTCTAAATCACCAACTCCATCCCCTATCGAGGCGTTAGACAGCCCGAGTACAGCAAAAAGTTCTCCGGCTTCCACTTCATCAACTGTTTCAAATTTTTGACCATTGTAGATCCTTAGCTGTGTCACTTTCTCCGCTATGCCTTCCTCATAACCACCATAGGTTACCTCATCACGTATTTTTAAGGACCCACACAACGCCTTAATATGGGTGATCCTGTTACTATTTTCGTCATAACTAATTTTGTAAACCCGACCAGAAAAATCCTCCGACCTTTTGTGTGCTGTTTCTGTCAGCACATCAAGGGCGTCGAAAAATTCAATGACACCTTTACTATTCAGTGCGGATCCACTCCAACATGGAAAAATTTCACCGCTTTTAATCATTTTCATTAGCGAATCCAGCCATAACTGTTTGTCAAAACCTGATTCCATATAGTGTTCAAAAAGCACTTGGTTTCTTTCTGCTGTAAATTCAGTTAGAGCGTCATCCATTTCTCCATAATTAAAAGAAGCTGTAAAATCATAAACATCTTTTGTAAGGTTGGTGCGTATTTCTTTTATAACACGGTCCACATCAGCACCCATTCGATCTGTCTTATTAATAAAGATAAAAGTAGGCACTCCATGTTTCTTTAACAACTGCCAAACTGTTTCAGTATGTCCCTGCACTCCCTCAACTGCGCTCACAATTACGATGGCATAGTCCATCACTTGAATAGCACGCTCCATTTCTGGAGAAAAGTCGACGTGTCCAGGAGTATCAAGTAAATAATAAGCAGATTTGTTATACATGATCTTTGCCTGACCAGCAAATACAGTAATGCCTCTCTCTTTCTCTATGCCATGGCTATCCATAAAAGCGTCTTTATGATCCACTCGTCCTTTATGTCTAATACTTTTTGTATGGTAGAGCAGTTGCTCTGAGAAGGTTGTTTTCCCCGCATCAACATGTGCGAGTATCCCAATTGTTTTATACATGTGTATCACCTCGATAATTGTTTCTCCTTGACGCACAATTACTGTCTTTATGCAGAACTCAGTTGTTGGAATCTTTTTAAGATCTGTAGAAATGTTTTTTCCCCGGTTGCATTAGCCCAGAGACCATCTGAAAACCTTTCTTGCCTTACATAATTTGTAAGAATAGCCCGTAGAGTATCAAAATTTGCAGTTTCAATTATATTCATTAGTTCCTGTGAATTTTCGATGGCCAATTCTTCCGTGGCCTTTACATAGTCATGATGCATAAGATTCGTACTGTATACTGCCCCAATAAATTCCTTTAAGGTTTTTTCATATACTGGATAAGGCATAGTGTAGACGTTTTCCTCCTGCTTTTCTCCGCCACTCCACTCACATACGCTTTCTTTGGTAGCCACTTCAAAATAGGGAATATAATTACAGAGCTTTTCAATATCAGTTTTTTTTAAAGAAACGCTAAATTTGTCACAAATACTCTCAATATAATCACGTTTTTCTAATGCTGCCAGCCATTCATCCGGAATACTTTCATAGCCATAACATAAACCTGCAAGTCCTCCCGCGACAGCCGCAACTGTATCTGTATCCTCTCCAAGATTCACTGCCTTCAGGATACATTCCTTATAGCTTGTAGTTGTAAGCAGACACCAAATTGAAGCTTCAAGTGTATCGACTACATACCCACTACTTTTTATTAGTTTTTCTGGGAGTTCATCAAAATCTTTTCTAGTTAGTCTGTTAAAATACTGTAGCTCGTCAGTAAATTCTGCATCTGTTTTATAGTAATTAGCAGCTGCATAAAGACCCTGATCGACAGCTTGTTTCAATTCCTTACCGTTCTCTAGGTTTAAGGCAATAGATAGGTAGATTCCGCATGCAATTTTACTCCGTTTGTGAGCATGCGTTAACGCAGAAATATTGTGAATGATGTCAAATGCCGCCTCATCCAGTTCTTTGTCTCCATAGCTAGATTGCAGATAGAAAACGGCCGGAAGAATTCTCATAAGCGAACCGTTCCCATTATCTAGTTCTGTCGTGCCACCACAATCTAGTGGATTTGTTCCAGCTGCAAATCTCTTAAGAGCTTTCCTTGTTGAGATCCCAATATCAAAAGCCTCTCCATGTGGTGTATACAAACCTTTGTCAAACCATTTTTGGAAATTATTCATAATGTCCGTATAGTCAATTCCATTTGCCAAGCTATCTAAAAGACAAAGCGTCATACTTGAATCGTCCGACCACGTTCCAGCTGGCTGGTTATAGGTACCATAGGCACGTACTCCAACCACAGGGTTATTTTTAAGTGTTTTTCTATCAACGAACTCAACTGGAACACCTAAAGCATCAGCAACACTTAGACCCATAATTCCGGCTAAAATATTGTTCGACAACCACAGCACCTCCTGGATTTTCGTTCCATCTATATTTATTATATAGTAGACTCAAATCAATTTCATACTTTTAGTAGAAAACTCGGCAAATCGCTAGGTCCTATTGCTAAAAAACAAAAAGTCCTGAACACAATAATTATTGTGTTCAGGATCATTTTCTAACAGATAGACTAACGATTTGATGAAATGGTTTCCTCTGATTTTATAGAGATATGTTTAAAAGATTTTACGTCGAACAAACCTAGATCAGTCAGCTTAATTTCTGGTATTACTGGCAATGCCATAAAAGATAAGGTAATAAAAGGATTAAAGTCTCCCGAAAAACCAAGTGAACCAAGCGCATTATTTAACTTGTGCAATCCAGTATTAACAGTTTTATAATCCTTATCTGAAATCAGACCTGAAATTACTAATGGCAATGATGCCAGAACGTTGCCATTATCAACTACAACCACACCCCCGCTCATTTCTTTGATACAATTTACCGCAACTAGAAGATCCTCATCATTCGTTCCTGCCGCAACAATATTGTGAGAATCGTGTGCAATAGTTGTGGCTATTGCGCCGGAATTTAATCCTAATCCTTGTAGAATCCCAAGCCCAACATTTCCCAACTGGTTGTGTCTCTCTATTACAACCATCTTTAACAGATCGTCTGAAATTGAAGATTGAAACTTTCCATTTAGCGCATCAACTTCCATTACTACGTGTTTTGTCACTATACTGCCAGGAACAATTGAAATAATGTTTGCTTTTTGGCCATGGTTAAGTTCAATAGTAAGCTCATCTGATGTTATATCCTTCATTTGAATACTATTAATTATTCTCCCTGTAGGACGTGCTGCATTTTTATACTCTGATACACATTTTCCATTCTTAGCAATAGAAATGCCTTTTACAAAGGTTTCCAGTACGTCAACACTCTCAAGGTTATCTAAAAGCAGAAAGTCCGCATCATAGCCAGGGGCAATCGCACCTTTATTTTTTAATCCAAAACATTCAGCTGCATTTATCGTTGCCATCTGTATCGCCGTAATCGGTTTCATACCTTGTTCTATGGTCACCCGTACATTATGGTCAATGCTCCCCTCTTCAATCAGGTCATCGAGATGTTTATCATCTGTTACAAACAAACAACGACGGGCATTAGTTTCATTTACTGCATGTAAGAGCGTTTTTAGATCTCGAGAAGCTGATCCTTCCCGAAGCATGACATACATGCCCCGCTGCAGGCGGTCTTTCGCTTCTTCTGCTGTTGTGCATTCATGATCACTATGGATCCCTGCTGCCGTATACACATTTATTCCATTTTGATCAACACCTGCTGCATGACCGTCAATGACCTTATTTTGACTCATTGCATCGAGCAATTTATCTATCATGTCCTCATCACCATTTAACACTGCTGGAAAGTCCATAACCTCACCAAGACTGACTACACGTTCATGTTTATATAAAGGTAGTAAGTCTAGTGCCAAAAGTGATGACCCATTATTTTCAAATGGAGTTGCCGGAACACAAGATGGAATTGCAAAAAATACATTAAGTGGAATATTTTCTGAACCATCGAACATAAATTTAATTCCTTCAATGCCACTGACATTAGCAATCTCGTGTGGATCAGCAACAACGGATGTTACGCCATGAGGTAATACAACGTTAGCAAATTCTGCTGGTGTGACCATAGCAGATTCAATATGCACATGTCCGTCAATAAAACCAGGTGTAACATATTTACCTTTGGCGTCAATGATAAATTCACCCTGATAACTCCCAATTCCAGCAAAAACACCATCTGCAATTGCTATGTCTGCTTCAATTATTTCCTGATTAAACACATCCACTATCTTTCCGTTTTTAATTACGATATCAGCCGGTATTTTTTTCGCGGCAATTGCAATTCTTTTTTTAAGTAACTTTTTATCCATCACTATACACTCCTTTAAATCAAAGGACACTCATCACTCTCTGCTTATTTTTAATGACCACCCACAACAAAATGGATTATAAAAGCAACGGTAATAAAATAAACAATCCAGTGAATTTCTTTAAATTTACCAGTCATCATTTTCAACGCTGTGTATGAAATGAAACCAAAAGCCAAGCCAGTAGCAATGCTGTATGTTAAGGGCATCATTACGATTGTTAAAAAGACTGGAATAACGTTAGTATAGTCGTCAAACTTTATATTCGCAATTTCAGTAAGCATAAGAGCTCCTACAATAACTAGTATTGGAGCAGTCGCAACACTTGGAATAAAGCCTACTAACGGCGCGAAAAATAACGACAATAAAAATAGAAACGCCACAGTTAAGGCTGTTAAACCAGTTCTTCCACCTTCAGAAATACCTGTTGCATTCTCTACATAAGCATTTAGTGCGGTACTTCCGAATGCAGCACTTGCCATTGTCCCTACAGAGTCAGCTTGAAGCGCTTTATCTAGGTCCTGAATTTTTCCATCTTCATCAGTAAGTCCTGCTTTTTTTGTCAAACCAATCAATGTAGCCAGATTATCAAATAACTCGACAATCGTAAACGAGAAAATTACAGCAATGACGCCATAACTAATTGCACCTAAGATATCCATTTGCATAAATGTTTCAGCCATACTAGGTACACTAAAAGAAATCACATCGCTAAATCCTCCTGGAACAGCTGCTACACCTGCAAACATTGCAAGAACAGTTGTAATACCAATGGTCAGCAAGAGACCGCCTTTAATGTTCTTTGCCATGAAAAATCCTGCAATTATAATACCAATAATGGCGATTAGTGGCCCTGCTTTTGTTACATCGCCTAAGCCAACAACTGTCGATTCATTGGCAACAACAATCCCTGCATTTTGAAAGCCAATCAATGCAATAAACAATCCGATTCCCACACCGATAGCGGATTTTAGTGGGACAGGAACCCCTTCAACGATCTTTGCCCGAATTCCAGTTACAGTTAAAATAAAGAAAACTAGACCAGAAATGAATACAGCACCAAGAGCTGTCTGCCATGACAATCCCTCACCAATAACAACCGTATAAGTGAAAAAGGCATTTAATCCCATCCCAGGTGCAATAGCAACAGGGTAATTTACCCATAGTGCAAACAACAATGTACAAAATACACTCGCGTAAATTGTAGCTGCAAAGGCTGCTTCATGTGGGATACCAGCATCAGCCAGTATCATTGGATTGACAATAATTATATAGCTCATCGCCAGAAAGGATGTTAAGCCAGCAATCAATTCCGTTTTAACATTTGTACCACGTTCTGTTAATTTGAAAAACCGATCTACAAATCTGTGATAATCAGGCTTGTTACTTTTCTTTTTGATTATTTCATCAGCTTGTTTAGACATATGAATATTCCTCCTTTTTGGGTGAAACTTTTGAAAAGGCTCATTTCTTAAGTTTTGTTGCTGTTGGACCCTCACAGTTGCGACGTAACTACTGCTACGGAATCGTCCGTTATATGAAAGTATCGTCCGTCGTGGCCCGGGAATCGTCCGTTATACGAGAATATCGCCCGTCGTGGCCTGAGAATCGTCCGTTATACGAAAGTATCGTCCGTCGCGGCCCGGGAATCGTCCGTTATACGAGAATATCGCCCGTCGTGGCCCGGGAATCGTCCGTTATACGAGAATATCGCCCGTCGTGGCCCGGGAATCGTCCGTTATACGAGAATATCGCCCGTCGTGGCCCGGGAATCGTCCGTTATACGAAAGTATCGACCGTCGCAGTCTATAGATTTTGTGTCAAATACAACAATCTTTTGGAAAACAGCCTTTAAAATAACGCAATGGCTAGACTCCCATTACAGAAAAACAATATATGCTTGCGTTTATCCCCCCCAATCAAAGAATGAAAGATTTTTAATATAAAAAAACCACAGCAAACACCTAGAATACAGGGTTAATACTGCGGCTCAATTCTTTTCCGTCAAACAGAAAATATTCGATACCGGTTTATTCCTATTGGAAGTAAGTACGTAATAACGCTTTTACTCCCTTTTCCTTACATTTATTCTCAAACTCTATGGATAGATAGATCAATCAGGGTAAAACTAGTTTATTCGCAATCCTTCTATTTAATTACAAATCCTGTTTTTTTACATACAGATTTATACATCAATTCACTTGTCCGCATTATGAATAGGTTCAATAAACACATCCATGATTCCTCCACAAATGCCTCCATCTTCATAAAATAAGCCATCTGTTAAATCCACTTGGTACTGCAGAGGAACACCACTCTTTAGTACAGACTGTGACTTCTCAATTACTGCACCTTCACCACACCCACCACCGATCGTCCCAAAAACTGTGCCATTAGGGTATATTATCATTTTCGCCCCGATTTTTCTCGGTGTAGAGCCTTTTGTCCTTATAACAGTAGCAAGTACAGCACTCACTCCTTCACGACGAACAGATATTACTTTTTTATAAAAATCGATGGTGGTCGTCATTTTTTAATTCTCTCCCGAAATTTTAATTTTGAGTAACTTGGGATTCCCTCTTTCAATGAATTTCCACTTGCAGCGTTTTTTATTTTTAGAATTTCGGCCATAATACTGATTGCTATTTCAGTGGGAGTTTGTGCACCAATATCGAGGCCAACAGGTGAATAAACATTACTAAAATTATGGTCTATGAATTCACTCTTCAGTTGTTCAAATACACCTGCAATTCTTCGTCTACTGCCGATCATTCCAATATATGGACTGCGTTTATCAACATTCAGGGTCTCTTCTCGTTTTAACAACTCTTGTAAACTGACAACATCATATTTGTGTCCCCGGGTTAACAGTAAGATATACGTTTGTGGTGAGATATGGATATTTCTAAAAAATGTCATATAGGATGAACAAACTACTTTGTCCGCTTTAGGAAACCTCGTAATGTTGGCAAATTCTTTGCGATCGTCAATAACAGTAACGTAAAATCCCAGCATTTTACCCAACTCAGCAACAGACTCCGAAACATGACCTGCTCCAGCCACAATCAAGTGTAGTGGAACTGGAAACACTTCCACATAACATTCAATTGTGTAACCACTATATGGGATTTGAATTGTTTTTGTTTTGTTTTGTGTTAGTAATGGTAAACAGTATTCACTTAATATGGCATGTAACTCTTTCGGCAAATCTTTTTCATCATACAGAGTCCCATTTTTTTGCAAAAGCATTTTGGTTCCAATATTAGAAGTATCAGGGTGGTTTGTGATTGTTATCAGTGCTGCTTCATCGTGATTGGTTACTGTTTCTGTGAGTTTCTTAAATAATTGATCACTCATCAATCTAAATCACCCCAAGGTCTGTGTTTGTTTTTTGGTAGCCTGGATTGCCTGGTAGATTCGCTCAGGTGTAGCTGGTAGATGGTAGACTCTTACTCCAATTGCATCATGGATTGCGGCCATAATTGCTGGAATGATTGGAATCATTACTACCTCAGCAATACCTTTGGCTCCAAATGGTCCTGATTCTTCATTGGATTCAACTGGAATCGTTTCGATAGTCGGCGTCTCTCTAATAGTTGGGATAATATAATCGGTGAAGTTTTTCGTTTTGTGATACCCGTCCTCAATGCACACATCTTCGTATAACGTATAACCTATACCCATTACAGCGCCGCCCTCACTTTGGCCCTCAAGCCCTTGAGGATTCAAAACTTTCCCGACATCCGGAATTGCGACTACATGAAGCACCTCAGTTTCCCCTGTTAATGTGTCTACTTCAACCATTACAACATGCGTCATATACCCATAAAAGTGGTGTGGGGCACCCCCAGAATTTTTAAGTCCTTTCTTTTCTTTTGGCAAGTAAAAATGTCCTTCTACACGTGTCGTCTGGCGCTTGTCATAAAGTAGTTCATAAATTTGTTTGTAGCTGACACTGTTGCTTTCATCTCCTGCAAAATATAAGTGATTGTAGCCAAGTTCAACCTCGTTTTGTGGTACAGCTAAGATTTCAGCCGCTGCCTCAGTTAGTAAATTGACCATGTTCGGAGCTGCAGTTGCTATCGCACGCCCACCAGTATACGTCGATCTGGAAGCTGAAATCGTACCGCTGTCAAGCGTCTCCTTAGTATCTCCCTGCACAACAACGATATTGTCTACATCACACCGTAAACATTCTGCTGCTACTTGTGCATAAACAGTACCGTTACCAGTTCCTATTTCTTCAATGGCCATGCCAACTTTAAACTGCCCATCCTCAAGTAATTCAATGGAAGCCGCACCGTAATCAGGTGTTCCAAGCCCCATACCCACGCCGTGAAATGACGTAGCTAAAGCAACACCGCGTCTCTTCCATGGTTCACTAACTTGAGACTTGTATCGTTCACGGTTCTTCCACAGATCACATTCTTCTGCTTTTTCAAGCGTTTCAATTGTGCCAACACTCGTTTGAACGACATGACCCAAACTCGACATTTCTCCTTGACGATAAGCATTTTTCTTCCTTATTTCAATTGGGTCAAGACCTGTAACATTTGCGAGCATATCGATATGTGTTTCGATTCCTACACAAACTTGATTTACACCAAAGCCGCGAAAAGCACCGGCAATTCCATTGTTTGTATAGACACAATAACCTTCCATGTCAACATTAGGGATTTTGTAAGGTCCTGACGCGTGTTCAACAGCAAGGGCTATAACCGCTCCCCCGAGTGATGCATATGCTCCTGTATCCGCTACTGCACGAACCTGATTGGCGATAAGTGTACCATCTTTTTTAGCGCCTGTTTTTACTGTTACTTTAAATGGATGGCGTTTGATTCCTGCGATAACAGACTCTTCCCGGCTTAAGTGAATTTTAACAGGCCTACCCCCTGTGTTCAGTGCTAAAAGTGCAAGATAAATTTGTACCGTTATTTCATCCTTCCCACCAAATCCACCACCATTTGGACTTGAGTAAACATGAATACGTTCTGGATTTAATGCAAGGGCTCTAGCTATTTGTAATTTGTCCCTGTGTCCATATTGAGCCGGGCATTGAATTGTCAAAGATCCATCTGGTTCAAGTATTCCCCACCCACCTTCTGTTTCAATGAAAGCATGCATTTGGCGTGGTGAGTAAAAGGTATTTTCAAAAATGTAGTCTGATTCTTCAAAGCCTTTATCAACATTGCCATTTTCAATCGTTACATAGCTGTGGATATTCCCATCTGCATGAAGCTGTGGAGCTCCATAAGTCATTGCTTTCTCAGCATCCGTAACAGGTTCAAGCGGGACATAGTCCACTTCAATCAAAGCAAGTGCTTCCTCACAAGCTTCCTGCGTTTCAGCAGCAACAAGTGCAATTGCGTCACCGGTGCATCTTACAATATCTTCACACAATACCGGCTGATCAGGTGTGACTATACCAAATCCATTAAACCCTGGTACATCTTTATAGGTAAGAACACAAATAACCTCAGGATGAGCCTCAGCTTTTGACGTATTTATAGAATTGATTTTAGCATATGGATAGGCTGATCGTAGCACTCTCCCCCAAACCATGTTTGCGTAATGGAAGTCTGTTTTATATTTCTGTTCTCCGGTCACCTTTTGAGGTCCATCAATTCTTTTTACCGATTTGCCAATCCACTTAAGCTTCTGATCACTTCCACTTGTTTGAACTTTCACCTTCTGTTTATTCATTTGTCTTCCCACCTTTTCATCAAGCGGTATAACCCACGTTCTAATAAGGAGCTTGCCATACTGCGTCGATAATCAGCACTAGCTCTAACATCAGAAATTGGCATAACCTCTTTCCAGGCAGTTCCTGCAACATCCTGAATCGCCACATCAGTTAAAGGACCCAGAGTCAACATCCTTTCACATTTCCGCGAGCGTATTATTGTCGGTGCTACAGAACCAAATGCAATTCGGCCAGAGAGACATTCACGTGATTTACTGCCCATTTTTAATGAAATGGCGACATTAACAATCGAAATGGATTGAGCTTTACGTGGACCTAATTTTTCAAATGTCCCAATTTCATTTTCTGCTTGTGGGCTGATCAAAATGTCCGTAATCATTTCCTTATGTTGCTGCAACGATTTACCTGGTCCAATAAAAAATTCATTGATTGGTATGACTCTTTCACTGCTATGTGATCGCAGTTTAATTTTTGCATCAAGAACGAATAAAGCAGGAATTGTATCTCCCGCTGGGGAGGCAGTACCAACATTTCCCCCAAGCGTTCCCATGTTTTGCATTTGAATAGCCCCAACTTCTTTGCAGGCCGCTACCAATACATCAGCTTTTTTCTGAAGCAGCACTGAGTGGACGATGTCGGTATGTGTAGTTAATGGTCCGATATGAATTCCGTCATTTTCTTCTCGAATATAACGCAAAGAGTCAAGTCGATTAATGTTAATCCATGTGTCTGGATGCCATACATTATCCTTCACCCTTACGACAGCGTCCGTTCCCCCAGCGAGTATACGAAATGTTCTATCGTTCACGCTAAGAAGCTGCAGACAATCCTCAACCGATTTTGGTGAGACCATATCAATTTCAGAAACTCTCATTGTATCCCCCCTCGCAAATTATAATTTGAATAGTCGCTTGGTTTGTTGAAGTTTAATAGAATTGCAGGATCATTAACGGCTAGATAGGCAAGTTGATTGTGGTGTTTTTGGATTATATCCCGCAGCCCTTTTGTTTCTTCATTTACTACTAATAAGTCATTTTTTAAATTGTCGTGAAACAAAATTGGATGCCCACGTTTGCCTTGATGAACCGGGATTACAACCGCTGGCTTGTTGCGTTTGAAATGTTCCATTAATTTCTTAAGTGTTTGACAGGTAACAGGTTGGTCAATCGCTAAAAAAAATATCCCTTCCGGATCAACTGCAACGCTCGCAACACCTTTTCGAATTGATGTACTTTTTCCTTGTTTATACTGTTGATTAAATACTGTTTTAACCGTGTATGGTTCGATGACTTCTTTTATTTGGGGTGCTTTATGACCAAGTACGACGATAATCTCATCAACACCGGCTTTTTGCAGTTGTTCAATCTGATAACAAATCAATGGAACTTCCTGCCACAGAAGCAGAGCTTTCAATTCCCCCATCCGACTGGATTGTCCTGCAGCCAGCACTATTGCTGAAAATTTGTTGTTACTCAATTAGCTGCCTTTTTGCGGCCGTTTGAACAGCTTTAATAATCTTTGTATAGCCAGTGCAGCGGCACAGGTT
The DNA here is from genome assembly GCF_049310925.1 of Virgibacillus sp. DJP39. Classification (NCBI taxonomy): domain Bacteria; kingdom Bacillati; phylum Bacillota; class Bacilli; order Caryophanales; family Bacillaceae; genus Virgibacillus; species Virgibacillus sp. DJP39. The sequence continues at coordinate 16,204 of NZ_JBMERP010000043.1, forward strand.
CCCGCCAAGTGCTATTTTCACCTCATCTACTGTTGGAACCTGATCAATCGTGTTTAAAAAAGATTTAGCATTTACGACGAATCCAGGTGTACAGTAGCCACATTGTGTTGCGCCCTCATCTGAAAAAGCCTGTTGAACAATGTCCATATTTGCTATCGTTCCTATACCTTCAACAGTAGTAATACTTTTATTATCCACCTGACCAATCAGAACCAGGCAAGAACAAACTGAAATGCCATCAAGTAAAACTGTACAAGACCCACACTCTCCTTTTCCACAGCACTCTTTACTCCCCGTTAAATCGAAATCATCACGTAGTACATCTAACAAAGGTTTGGTTGGTGGGCATGTAACGTATTTATCTCTTCCATTTACCGTTAATTGAATGGTTTCCAAACTGTAAGCCTCCTCTCAAATCTCCTGTAATATACACCTAAATTTTTACAATTGAGGGAATCCGTTTTAAGAGCCTTGCAATTGATTTATTTGCTTCATAAAGCACACTATCTTTGTCGATTGTTTTTGTATCTCTGTTTTCCATAACGACCTTGCCATTAATAATTGTTGTAACAACATCTGCTCTTGTTGCTGAATATACAATTCTGGCAATAGGATCAAGGTCAAATGATGGATATGTATGAAAATTAACCAGGTCCAAAATTGCCAGGTCGGCTTTTTTGCCAACTTCAATACTTCCAATTTCATGATCCAGCCCAACAGCCTTTGCTCCCCCGATTGTTGCCATCCGGAAGACAGTTCTTGCATCCATAGACGTTGGTCCATGTTTCGGCTTTTGTATTAGTGACGCTAGTCTCATCTCATTGAACATATCCAGATTGTTATTGCAAGGGGCACCATCCGCACCCAAACTAACATTCGCTTCGGCCTTCAATAGATCAGGTACATCAGCTATACCTGAAGCCAGTTTCAAATTAGATCCAGGGCAGTGACTCATCTTTATTCCACGCTCTTTAATGATGCGCTTCTCTTCATCATCAAGCCATACACAATGTGCTAATATAAGGTTTTCATTAGCTAACCCTATATGATCGAGATAAACAACATTTCGCATCCCTCTTTTTTCCTCGACGATTTGTATTTCTCCCCTGTTTTCTGAGGCGTGGGTATGCACTTTAACCTGATAATACTTGGATAAATCACGTACTTCAATTAACAATTCCTCTGTACAGGAAACAACAAATCGTGGGCAAAACGCATACTGGATCCTACCATTATCAAACTGATGCCATTTTTCAAGAAGATCAACACTCTTTTGGATTGATTTTGCTGTATTTTCCCTAAGTAAATCAGGTAAATCGTCCCCTGTGTCCATCATTACCTTTCCTGCTAAACAGCGCATTCCACTTTCAGCCATTGCTTGAAAAGCTGCATCGGTATGATTCACAGTTTCCATGTCAACGATGGTTGTTGTTCCACTTTGAATCAGTTCGCCAAGCCCAAGCATTGCAGAGTAATAACTTGATTCTTCATCATGGGCAGCCTCTAACGGCCAGATTTTTTTCTGTAGCCAATCCATTAATTCTAAATCATCAGCTTGACCTCTAAATAATGTTTGACAAAGATGTAAATGGGTTTGGATAAATCCAGGTATAACGGTTTTATTTGTCGCATCAATCACTTTGTCAGCCATAAAACCCAGATCCCCACCAACTTTTGTTATTCTGTCGTTTTCAATATACAAATCCCCACGGACAATTTCTTCCTGTGCATTCATCGTAATAATTTGAGCATTCTTCACTAAAATGGTAGACATGCAATCCCCCCTTACTCAATCTCGCTAGGTTGATAATGAGATAAAATCAAGTGCTAATGTCTTATAAAAATCAATAGAACGTAAATATGCGTTTATATCGACATACTCATTAGGCTGATGTGCTAGTTCTTCGTCTCCTGGTCCGTAAATCAAAGTTGGGATTCGGCTATTAGGGTTAAGAACAGCTGCATCTGTATAATAGGAAACACCGTGTACTGAATCTTGTCCTTTGATGGCTAATGCTGTAGTTATAATTCCGGCTGACTTATCCGTCAAAATTGAAGGTCGATCCAGTAGCATATTGACATGAAAATCTGGAGAATTATCTGTTGAAAATAGTTCTTTTAAACGTTGCTTCATTTCGGTGAGTAGCTGCTCATGTGATTGTGGTGGAATGGATCTAATGTCAACATGCAAACTGCAACGATCCGGAATCACATTTGTTTGTACGCCACCATTAATTTTTGTGATAGCTAAACTGCTTTCTCCCAGTGGGATGGCAGCTATTTTCCAGGTTGATTTTAATGCCTCTATCATTTTCATAACAGGCTGCATCCACTCTACTGCATTGATGCCATTTTCAGGCATAGAACCATGAGCTGTTTTTCCAACAGTTACAATTTCCAGCCATAAAGCACCTTTATGTCCAACTACCACTTTTTCATCAGTTGGCTCTCCTATCACGATAGCCTTCACATCATCAAAACTTTGTTCTTGTAAATAATGCTGAGCTCCGCAACTATCAACTTCTTCACCCGCAGTTGCTAAAAATTTAATACCCATTGGCGGTGTTATCTTATCCTTAAATAGTGACTCAACTGCCAGAAACATGGCACAAAGCCCGCTTTTCATATCCGATGCGCCCCGACCGTAAATCCGATTACCATCTAGTTCACCTGAAAACGGGGAATACTTCCACGGTTGTTCACCAGGTAAAACTGTATCCATATGCCCGCAAAACAACAGATTTTCTTTTTCCTTACCTTTTAACACAATCTCAAAATTACTTCTTCCAGGAGCTATCTTTGTAAGACTATATGGAATACCTACCTCTTCGCATCTTTCAGCAAATAGATTTGCAATAGTGTGCTCATTACCAGGGGGGTTGGAGCTATCATGTCTAATCATATTTTGCAAAAAATGTATGGCATCCATTTAGTTTGCCTCCATAATTTGCATTTTCAGTGATGTCACTTTCCAACCATTTACAGGTGCCATGTCCTGGGAACATGTTGAACATGCAATCACTACCTCTTCTAGCGCTTTTAGCCTGACAAAATCACCTGGCTTCGATAATGGTTCGTTAATTTCATAATCTCCCAGGTCATTTAAAACATTGTTCATAAACAGGTTAATTGGATCCGGAACAGGCTCACCACCCAATCCATACATTTCTAAAGCCAATTTTAAGTTATCATGACAATTTGGATGATCATCTGAGTCATAATCCACCTTGTAACGGAAATAGTCACAAGCAGGAAAAAAGAAATCATGTTTTCCAACGGTATCTTCAGCAAACGTCATCAATGGACGACGTCTGTTACTGTATAATGGATCCCCAACTTGTAAACGGATGCTGCTGAGAGAAGCCCGCATATGAACAGGTGATACGAATTCCTTTGGATCCTGTTTGTTAAAGCATACAAAATCGCCGACCTGCTTCCCATCAACATCAATGATTACCAGCTCTTCTCCAGGCTTTAACACAGCACTTCTGGCTTCATATGGCGGAATTATTATTTCCTGTTTGATTTTTCTTTGTGCATAACTCACATTGTTACCCCCTATAAATCTTGTCTGGTTTTCTTGTAGAGTTAAACCGAATATCGTGCTGCACCATTCGGTTGGGGCGGTGGAATCGAGCGTGGATTACCCGAATTCGAGCACCAACCTGACGGAATCGAGCACTGACTACCCGAATTCGAGCACTGACTCTTCGGCGCTCGAATTCACCTCTTCACCGCTCGTTTCCCTCCCCCTGCCGCTCGATTTTCACACTTCGGCGCTCGTTTTCCGACTCTCAATTCATGGATGTGAAAACTTTCTCCTCCAATCATTTCTACGAGTCCAGAAAAACTGCGACGGCTCGAATTGGAGAACCTGTTCCCTTTCTGATCCTCAAGGGTAAACCAAAATAGAGAAAGCGTTTACCTGCTACCTCGTTCAAATTGGCCAGATTTTCCGTATTCGTCATCCCATATTCCCTGCAGATAAGGTGACCTGAAAATTTTGCGTCCTTTGGATTGTCAATTGCCGGTGCGTCAATACCTATATTTACCACACCTTTTTCAGCCAGCCATTTGGCACCTTCATAATCAAGTCCTGCGTAACGTGTTAACCATTCTTCTGTTCCATACTTCCGATTGTAATGACCTGTATACAGCAGGACGATATCACCTTTATCCAGTACCTGCTGTGACCTTTTCAACGCTTTTTCCAATTCGGCAGAGGTGATGTAATCATCTGGCGAGATGTGTGAAACATCAAGACAAACAGCAGGTCCATAGAAATACTCCAAAGGCATTTCATCAATGTATTTTCCATTTGGGTCATATTCATACGTTGCATCAGTATGAGTTGGTCCGTGTTCATTAATTAACAGATTGTTAGTCGCAAATTCAAACCCTATTTTTTCCTTACTTTCCTCATGAGAAATATTCGGAAAGATTAGTGTAGGCTGATGTAATGGAAAAACGGGCATACCCTGATAGATTTCCTGTGAAAGATCTACTAATCTAACTGTCATGGTCCACCTCCTTAGTCAATAACTGTTGGAATAATTTCAAATTTATCTGCGTCAACTAACCCCATATCCGTAATTTTCCACTTCGGGCTCGTCACAAGGGACCAGAATGACAAGTGCATAAATGGGACATGAAGACCGCAACCTAGTTCGTCTTTAGCGAGTTTTGTCAGTTCTGATATTTTATCACTTACTTCTTTACCACTCAGCTCATCCGTGATTAAACCACCTACCCTAAGCGTCAAATCGCCAACAACTTTTCCTTCTTTAATCATGGCAATACCACCGTCCATTGCTATAACTCGATTAACAGCGGTTACCATATCTTCGTAATTAGTTCCCGTCACAATTATATTATGTGTGTCGTGTGCAACACTTTCGGCTATTGCTCCGCTTTGAAGAGAAAATCCGTTTAAGAAAGTCTTACCAATATTTCCTGTTCTGCCATGTCGTTCAATTACAATTAATGGAAGAACATCCTGTTTCAAGCAAGGCTGTACAATGCCATCCAATACATTCAAATTAAATTCTTCTGCACCTGTCAGGTTCTGGTCCGGAATAGCAACGATTGAACGCACCCGGGCACGACCAGCTTTTGCTTTTGCCTTAATAAAGAGGTCGTCAGCTTTAACGGGACCTCTTTTGACTGATTTCTTGACACTTTCCGGGTATGTATACGAGCCAAGATTAATAGTTAGTGCCCCTTTTTCCGCCGCCTTTTTCCCATTAAGATAAACCTGATCAATTGTCATTTTGTTCAAATCATTAATCACAGCAATATTTGCACGTTTTCCTGGAGCCAAAATTCCAACGTCTTTAAACCCAAAATGCGTCGCAGGATTAATTGTTGCCATCTGAATCGCTTCTACAGGATCAACTCCCTGTGCGATAGTACGTCTGATGAGATCATTCATATGGCCGTCTTTTAGTAGGTCTTCTGGTACCATATCATCAGATACAAGCATAGCCCGCCTTGAATCCAAACCTTCTTCTGTTATGGCACGAATACATTCTGCCATATTTCTTTGTGAGGATCCCTCGCGCATGAATACACTAACGCCATAGCGAAGTTTCTCAACCATTTCTTCTTTTGTAGTTGTTTCGTGACAGGAGATATGTGTACCCCCACTGATAATATGTGCAGCTAATTCTTTTCCGAATAAACCTGGCGCATTGCCCTCCACTGTTTTACCTACACTGTTTGCATAGGAAACAGCGGCAACAAGATCATCTATGAGCTCTGGAGCATTTTCATAGACTGGGTGAATATTACTGAAGCTCTGAATTTCACCGATTCCCTGCACGTGTGGGTCGCTCAATAATTCGGCCATATGTTTAGAATTCACCTCAAAACCAGGTGTTTCAAGACCCGGCGCATCAGGAACAGCACACGGAACTGTGAAATATACCTGATTTGGAAGTGTTTTTACCTCTTTAATCATTTCCTGCATACCATGAACACCGAGAACATTTCCAATTTCATGTGGGTCACCGATTATTGTGGTTGTCCCAGTTGGAATTGATAAACGGGAAAATTCTGTACATGTTAACATCGCACTTTCAAAATGCATATGAGAATCTATAAATCCAGGAGAAACAAATTTCCCATCTATATCCTCAACCTTTGTCTTGTTTCCAACTAGAGCACTAACATCACCAACCATTAGTATGTATTCACCTTTGATTGCAACATCAGCTTTATATATTTCCCTAGTGACCGTGTTGATTATATAGCCACCTTTTAGAACAAGGTCAGCAAATTGATTAGAATCTAGTAGGACATCAATTAGTTTTCTCCACTGAATTGCTTCTTTTATATTTTCAGCCTGCATAGCTAGTTGTCACCCTTTCAAAATCTCACATTCAAAACTATCAATAATTCCTACAATTGCTGCGTCTACTGGTGCATCCTTGTTTTTCATTGCCCGAGAAGCCATACTCCCTTTGACAAAAAACACCTTTTCGCCAATACCCGCTCCGACAGTATCTACTGTTATTATTGGGGGAGAACTCAGCGGGGCTCCATCTAGGCCGATTGATTGTGTTATAAGTAATTTGGTTCCTACTAATTTTTCATCTTTTCTGGTTGCAGTAACTCTCCCAACCACAATCCCCATTTCCATCCTATTTACCGCCCCATTTCTCACCAATTTCGATTTGATATTTTCTAGCAAAATCGCGTGCCAGGGGTGTTATGATTGTGCCTTTTTCTAGTTTCATGCTTCGTAAACCAGCATCAGCTTGTCTTTTAATTTCCTCTGCAGTTATAACCTGATAATTCTTCTTTTGAAAATACCGCTGAATGTCATCGGTATTTTTCAATAGGTCAATTCCATATCCTTTTAATTTCTGTAAATTTGTTTTCATTTCATGCTTTAGGAAGGCTGTTCCCTTGTCCATTTCCGCTTCCTTCCATATAGAATGATAAGGATCAGCTCCTGCGGCAAATGCACTCACTTTTTTCCCTGTCATCAATGCCCACAACAGGATCCGGATGGATGGGCGCGCATCGTTAAAATTCAATAAATCTGTTACGGTTGAAAAAGGTAGGACAGGAATGTAAAAATGACTGATTTCTTCCTTCCTGCAATCAAGATCCTTAAGGGAGATCCAATCATCAGAGCCTATTAACCCAGCAAGTTCAGCAACATTATAGTTTTCAAAAACCTGCTGTTCAGCACAAATCCGAACTCTCACATTACTATTATTTTCATGCAATTCTCTTAAACTGCTAAGTCCTCTATCCATCCCGTTAATATGAAAAAAAAGTATGGCGAGCACGGTTTTGCCGGATGCAGCAGTAGTTCCATTCCTATTCCTCATCAAAAGTTCCCGCAAAGTCAAATCCACAACTGAACTCTGCCGGTTAAGCAGCACGCTTATTCTCCTTTAGAAAGTAACGCACGCTCAATTTCACTGTGAGGTCTAGGAATAACATGCACACTAACCAGTTCTCCAACTCTACTTGCAGCATCGGCACCTGCATCAGTTGCTGCTTTTACTGCACCAACATCGCCCCGGACCATTACAGTTACGAGACCAAAACCAACCTTTTCATATCCACATATTTCTACGTTAGCTGCTTTTACCATTGCATCTGCTGCTTCTATTGCCCCAACAAGTCCCTTTGTTTCAATCAGTCCTAAAGCTTCTCCCATTATAAAAACCTCCTCATAGTAACGAACTTATACTTCATTTCCATCATCTGTTTTCCTTGTTTGTTTCTCAGAGACTGGATCCTCATTCTTTTCTTCAGCCTTTAATTGTTCCTTATTCACCTTTTTAGAAGGAGCTTTTTTCTTTGTTTTTGGTTCTTTTTTAAGTAAAAACTTGTTCACCAGATTTGCCTGGACGTCTGAATGCAAACGCGGAATTATTTCCGTGGAAATAATTTCACCAATTGCTTCAGCTTGTGCTTTTCCAGCTTCCACTGCCGCGGTAACAGCCGCAACATCTCCTGTTAGATGGATGGTTACGCTCACATACCCCTTAACACCTATTACCTTTTCCATACCCACTATTTCTACTTTGGCTGCTTTCACTGCAGCATCAGCTGCGTAAACTGCCGTTGTATATCCTACTGTTTCTATAAGTCCAAGTGCTGTCATTCCATTCACCCTTCTCTCCACGAATTACATGATCATGTCAGAGCTTACTAAACGCGCTGCTTCTTTTTTTAATTCTGCAACCATCTTGGAAATCACGTGATAATTCCCTTCAAAAAATATATAATTGCTATTGATTTCATAGGTGAAATCACTGCTTTCAAAACTTTTCAATAGCGTATCCATAAGCAAGATACTAGAGTAGTAGGATATCCCCTCCAGAAAAGCAATCGCTTCTGTAGACGGTGTAATGTTCATTTGCTTTGACAACCACGGACTAGGTGATATCGCTGTATATGCTTCGTACTGTTTCAACGAACGTCGATTTAACTTTTGAAAAATATCATTCATTATTTTCTCTAATCGATCCACATCATCATCATATAATTCTGCTGTGAACGGAGTCTGACCATCTTTATTCCAACTTATATGAAATTTAACATCCTGGTTGTTTCGGATAATTTCATTAATTAACAAAATATGGCTTGGTAGACATTCAGGCATTTTTACGACACCTACCGCCACACTATTGAGTGATCGTTGAAAACTTCCCATCAAATCCTCAGCTAGTTGTGGGAAAAACCAGACACATCCCCCTTTTTTGATGGTCCCTATTATTCTTGAAGATTTTGCCTTACCAGTATACTGTTGAGAATACGATTTACTTTTAGTTGGAACATTACCCTGGACAAGAGACTTGGAATGTAATTTCGAAATAGACTCTTCATTAAACTGTTTCGGTAGTAAAGAAACACTGCGGCTTTTTATGGCTTTATCAGCAGGCTTAGATGAAGACGCAGTATTACCTACATTCTTCGCATCGAACGAAAGTCTTTGCGTTTTGTTTAAAAGTTGATAGTTTGGTCGTTTAATATTTTGGAGTGGGATGTCTAGCTCCGACTTCTTCTGTATTGCATCATTATCCTGACTAGTTACTGGCTTTCTATCTCCCTGCAAAATCTCCTGTACAACCTGTTTCATGACATCCGACAATGTTTACACCCCCTTTACAGGATTTTTTTCAACTCTGAATGTGGCCTTGGAATCACGCAGTATGAAATAAGTTCTCCACCTGTTCGTTCGGGTGCAAGTCTTCCTATTTCTATTGCATAGCTTACGTCAGAAACATCTCCTTCAATAATCACTGTTATTAAACCTGAGCCAACTCTTTTCATATCGACTAAGCGGATGTTTGCTGCTTTTGCCATTGAATCCAATGCTTCTATGGCTGGGGTCAGGCCTCTTGTTTCGACTAATCCTATTGCGCTCATCTATTTACTCTCCCATCTTGATCATTTGCTTACAGATAATCGTTTAAATTGATTTTCTGAATCGGGACAGATGTTCTTTTAAATTGTTCCTTTTCGGATAATGGGTATGTAGCGTCTATTCCCATCTTCGCCGATACGCCTCTTAAATTGTGGGATGACTCTAAGGGGGATCCCTTTGCCCCGGGTACTATAAAGACATCCAGATCGGCTTGGCACCTAGTAGCAATCGCCCACTCAACATCTTCAGGGTTAAAAATATCTACATCATCGTCTACCACAACAACATGCTTCAAGTCTTTATCACTTGCAAAGGCCGCCATTGCGGCTTGCTTGGCATCACCTTCTGACTTTTTTTCTATCTGAATCACAGCATGCAAACGAGCAGCCGCAGCCAATGTGATGTGGACAGCTTTAACATTTTCTACAACCTGTCTAACCGTACTAAACAACGTCACTTCACGGATCAGACACATCGGCAGCCTCTCCTCTGAACTTGAAGGGAAAATAGTTTGTGAAATTGGGTTATTCCTATAGGTTATTGCCGACATTTCAACAATTGGCTGTGGTCCATTACCACCATAATAACCACCAAGCTCGCCAAAAGAACCCTCCTGATCCCTTTCATGTGGGAGGATTTTTCCCTCCATTACAAATTCTGCTTCTGCCAACACATCAATATCGACTGTCTTGCACCGAACAACATCGAGTGGTTGCCCAAGAAGTGCACCTGCTATATCAAATTTATCTGCGTGGTGTAAATGAGTACTAACCTGAGACGCTAAGACAATTGCTGGAACAACACCAAGCATGATTGCAACTTCCATTGGCTCTCCTCGTTCTTCAAAATAAGCATACTGTCTCCTAAGCTCAGGTGACGTGATCACAATATTCGTTCTATTCTCTCCAATGAACTTCATTCTCCGGATAGAGGTATATCTCTTTTTACCTTCTAGGTCGTTAACAACTAATACCCCGGAGACAAAGTAAGGTGCACAATCCTCTGTATGAAAGGTAGGAATAGGAAAAAAATCGTCTAAATCAAAAGGACCTGTCACAACATTTTCATGAACCGGACCTGTTGGCACCCTATTCGTTGGAATTGGATTGATAATTGAATCAATGATTTTCGGAATCAATTCCGTTTCATCAATACCAATACTATCTGCCATCAATTTGCGGCTTCCTCCCAAACCAGCAGCCATTGGTACGGAATAACCTTTAACATTGTCGAACAGAAAAGGTTGTTCCCCCTTAAGCGTCCTTACAACTGCACCAAGCTCATACTCTGCATTCACTTCTTTCTTTATTCGATAAAGTAAACCACGGCTTTCCCAATCGGCAAGCAACTCTCTCATAGTGAGGGGGTTCAATTCTGTTCACCCCATCTTTCCATTAATTCATGTTCAATTCCCAGTTCATCAAGAATACGAGCAACCATGAAATTGACAAGTTCCCAAATTTCAGTTGGACGATTATAAAATGCTGGACTTGCTGGTAAAATTGATACCCCAGCTTCGGCTAGTGAAGTCATGTTTCTTAAATGAATAACATGAAACGGGGCTTCCCTCGGCACGATGATAAAGTTTCTTCTTTCCTTCATAACAACACTGGCTGCACGACTTAAAAGTGTATCCCCCACTCCGTTAGCAATTGCACCCAATGAGTTCATTGAGCAGGGTACAATGACCATTCCATCCGTCTTAAAAGATCCACTTGCCACTGAAGCAAACAGGTTTTGATTATCATGAATGATCGCATACTCTTTTAAGTCTTTGATTTTCACTCCGCATTCAAATTGCATTACCTTTACTCCCATTTCAGTAGCAATTAAATGCGTTTCAATTCCCATTTGGTGGAGGGCGCGAATCAATGTATATCCATACAATGATCCGCTTGCTCCAGTTATGCCGACAATGACCCTCATCATTCGGCCACTTTCAAAACTTTATTAAACAGTCTGCTGGTTATGGGAGAATTTTTTCTTGGCAGCTTTTTTATAGTCTTCTGCAGTCATGATTTCTCCGAATAAATCCATGTCACGGAGACCAGAACGATGCATATCATCGTCTTTCGATGCTGTTGCATCAGACAAAGCGATAACATTATACCCATGATAAAGAGCATCAGACGCGGTGCTTCTCACACACACATTTGTCCAAACACCTGTAAGCACAACCGTGTCAATTTTCTCTTCTCTTAAAAATAAATCGAAATCAGTAAAGCTAAAAGCACTGTGTCGGCGTTTTTGTACCACGTAATCCCCTTTTTCCTCTTCCGGTTCAAGCTCAGATACAAACTGTGAACCCCATGTTCCCTTAATTGCATGTACTGGTCTTACTTTAAAGTCCGCATCATTTTTCCGATGAGCCTCCTGGACGTGGATGACCTGTATGGCGTTTTCATGGCAAAAGTCAATTGCTCCCCTGATTTCAGGCACAATCTTTTCTCCACTTTCACATCTAAGGGATGCCTTTTCACCAATAAAGTCATTTAACATATCAATAACAACAAGTGCATGCTTGTTACCTTTTAGTTCTGTCATCGTAAATCACCCCTCTCTAATTTCTGCTTAACGCCTTTTCTATTCTTTGCTGCGCTTCGGCTTCTTTTGCAGATGGTTCATATGTTTCAAATTTTATTCCGCGGTCTAATCGCTGAATGCTTTGTCGTTTAACAAATTGACCATAACCAGGCTCCCCTAAGATACCCCCGTCATCTTCATCATAGATAACTTTTCCACGGACAATCGTCTGGATTGGTTTTCCTTTTAATTTCATTCCGTGAAGTGGATTGTATTTTGCCATTGATTCCGTTTTTTGTTCATCAATCGTATATTCACGATCTAAATCAATTACTGTAAAATCAGCATCACTACCAAGCTCCAACGATCCTTTTTTTGGATAAATACCATAATGGATAGCAGCGCTTCTACTTGTAACTTCAACAAATCTAGAAAGTGACAAACGCCCTTTGTTTAAGCCTTCACTAACGAGTATCTGAACCATCGTTTCAACCCCAGGAATTCCAGGAAAACTATTCCACGTATCAGAATCTGGAGCATCTTTTTCAGTTGCAATTTCATATGGTGCGTGATCAGTCCCAATAAAATCAACCGTACCATCACCAAGCGCCTGCCAAAAAACTGCATTATCTTCTTTCTCCCTAAGTGGTGGAGCAATTTTAGCAAAAGTTCCACGTTCAGTCATCGAATCCTGGGCATTGAGAACGAGATAGTGTGGACATGTTTCCGCTGTCACTTTTACGCCACGCTTTTTCGCATCCCTGACGAGCTCTACCCCTTCTTTCGTACTCATGTGAACGACATGAACACGTGCTCCAGTTGCTTCCGCAAAACTGATAATTAGTTGGATTGCAACTTTTTCAGCAAGAGCCATTCTTGCTTCTGCCCACGCAGGACCGTCCATACGTCCCTCTTTCTTCAACTTTTCGGTATAAAACGTACAAATATCATAGTTTTCTGCATGAACACCTATTGGTAATCCTGTTTTTGCAATATGACTGAAGATTTCAAGCATCTCTCCATCCGTTACTTTTGGAAACGACGGGACAGAAGGTGTCATGTAAACTTTAAAAGCAACGACTCCCTCTTCAATCTGAGGATAAATATTATCCAGCCAGCCCTCACGTACATCTTCACCCGTCATTCCACCCCAAAAGCAAAAGTCCACATAGGCTTGACCTTTAAGTGGGGCAAGCTTTTTATGAAAACTTTCACCATCCCGTACAGAAGGTTTACTGCAGCATGGCATGTCAATATGGGTCGTAATTCCACCCGCTGCAGCAGATCTGCTTCCTGTCGCAAATGTCTCCCGGTGGGTAAATCCTGGATCCATAAAATGTGTATGTGGATCAATACACCCTGGTACAACAAGGTTTCCTTTGATATCAATTACCTCATCAGCCGATAAACCAACTAACGAATTCGCAAACCCGACAATCTCTCCGTTATCTACCATAATGTTTGTTTGTACTTTCCGATCTCCCTGAGGAATAACAGCATTTTTCAAAATTAAGTCCATTTAATCTCTCTCCTTTATTTATATATATAGTAAGTGTTGGTTTTATATAACTCTTGTTACACTGCAAAAGCTACTTAATAGCTAATCACCTCCTTTATAAAAAATTTTATATAAAAAACCGCAGATTCGGAAAATCCCCATAAATTAATCTACAGGAAAAATCCTAAATCTGCGGTTTAACTAAACCCTCGTAAAACAAAGATTATATGTAACCGCTCCAGCAACTGTATGGAAAATAAACGACCAAGCGTTTAGGTTCCACGAAGTTAAAGAAGTTCTATGTTTTTTGTTTCAAATATTATTACGCAACACGCATGTTCTGTCACCGTATCATAATCTTTTAAGACAGAAACTACTTTAAGACCAGTTACTTCTTCAATCTCTTTTTTCAGTTTAGATTTGAACTCAACAATTAGCGCTGCATCAGCAAAAGTTGTCAGTTCCCTAAAGTTTTCACTCAACGCTTTAAATGCCGGAATTCGTTTATGCTGTGCAAAAATAATAAGCCTATCACAAAATACATTGATCCTCTGACTTATCACTCCAGTTGCATAAAAATCCTGATTAATCTTGTTATAAGCCTGAGCAACGTTCTTTTTTAATGATCTCGTTTCAGGTGAGGTAGCATTCACAATTCCGACCCCCTATTACCCTATATTCTAATCAACAAGTTAAGACTTGTCAAGATATTATTTGAATATTTTAAATTGACAAAATACGACTAAAGTTTGTAAATCGTTTGTAGAAATTGTCGATAAATCATTAAATCACGATAACGAAAAAGTTAAAAATGGATGAATGCACATATTCTCTCTAGTCGAATATCCTAACATTGAAATCACTGAAGGAGTGAATAGCTATGCATAACAATAACTACAATCAACAAGCTGAAACACCAATGAATTACCAATACCCGGAACACCTTCATACTCACGTGAATGATATTTATAATCGTAGCCTAGGATTACTGAAAAAAAGAGTAAGGATAATCACCGTTGATCAAAATGAATATAAAGGTATTCTCGATCATGTTGATAATAAACATGTTTATTTGCTTTTTGACCATGACAGAGAGGAAGAATCTAATAGTCAGGAAAGTGATTCCCGATATGGTTACGGGTATGGAGGCTATGGAGTGGGACCCGGATACGGTGCAGGAGTTGGATATGGTGCAGTACCTGGTTATGGCGCCGGTGTTGGATACGGCGGCGGTTTTGGCGCAGGTCTGGGCGGTGCAATTCTCCCCCTAGCAGCTTTAACTGCTATTTCAGCACTATAGCAATCAAACTTTCTACCAAAAATGGTGCACAATTGATGTGCACCGTTTCATATTATTTGATTAT
>NZ_JBMERP010000044.1:0-30845 GCF_049310925.1 Virgibacillus sp. DJP39
AGTAATGTCTATCAGGGAGCGATTCTGTTGACAGCTGTTACTAGCTTATACGATGGGTTAATTGCTTTTGGAACAGATCTTTCACCAATTACACCTTACATGGAAAAGCTACCTTTCTTCGCTGTAGGTCTAGGATGGGTTGTCCCAGCTGTAGTTGGTGGAATCATTGGATTACTAGTAGGCAAAGCAAAAGAATAAACTCTCTTCCGGTAAAAAAAATCACGACAGATCTATTGACCCGTCGCTTGAGGAACTAGTTATCTAATTCCATTTGAATATATCTTCTTGTATTTGGGCCGTATATACCATCATTAGCTAATGCGGCATACATGGATTGGAATCTTCTTACCGCGTCTTCTGTCAGCGGTCCATACTTTCCATCAATTAATTCAGGGTCAAAGTTAATTTCTCTTAAAGCGCGCTGCAGCTGTTTTACTGCAGGACCCTCATCGCCATATTGTAACGTGACGTTAGGCAATGGAAAATCATTGATAGGTCTACTGCTATTAATTACCTCTTTTAGTTTACCTAATGTTTGTGGTCCAACCAGGCCATCTACAGTTAACCCGTATCTTTTTTGGAACATCATTACGGCTCGTTGTGTCTCCGGACCATATTGACCATCGACGCCATAGATAGGAAGAGAAAAGCCGGCTCTTAACAAGTCTTGTTGCACTTCCCTGACAAATTGACCTTCGTCACCAATATCTAACGGTAAATCTACTGAGGAGCCTTTAACAACTGGGTCAGGAGTTATTTCACTACCCTGAAAATACTGCTGGTAGGAATTTTCCACATCATTTATGAAGTCATTCCACGAAATTCCGTGTTGATTTAAAGCGTTTTGTGGATCTGTTCTGCGATATGGATCTAAGGTGCTATGTGCAACAATGTCCTCACTTGGGTCTAAATTATACTTGTCAACGAGATATGCATGATACCAAACATATCGCTTATATGCTTCTTGAAAGTTGATATTTCCGCCATATGCGAGCTCCACACCAATTGCTGCATCATTAGCATCTTCACCATAAAGCCGATTGTCTGTACCAACATTGTAACGTACATGCCAAGCCTTTTCATTTAAGGGTACGATTTCCAGAATAGTACTGTCATCGATGAATGTATGAGCAGAGGCAGTCGGGTCAGAATTTTCAAAGTAATTCCTATTTGCATATGCTGAAGACCCCGGATTTCCTGTATCGTGACTGACAATATATTCTACTTCCTGTAAATCTTCACCAGATCTTGCATTTCCTAGATTGATATAATCTTTTGTTATCTTGTACGGCATTTTTTTCACCTCACAATATAAATTTTTTAGGAACCTTTCCACCCTGTAAAAAAGAACCTTAAAGGGTTCCTTATAGTAATATATTTAAGTTTATTCCAAATGTGAGATAAAAAGGCGGAAAGCTAGCGTACAATTGTTTTAAACACCAGTGACTTGGCACGAGAACTTGAGGAAGGTTTATAGTTTACAATACATGTATAGTAATGAAAGAGTTCAAAAAAAAAAACAATACCTTTAGGCACATGATAGATGTTCTAACAACTCAGTTGCTACGGTACTACCACAACCTCATTGCAATTTGCTTCGTTAAACCCCTCTCAGAATTAAATACCTGGGTAATTTATGCAAACTTTTGCCTGGTGTGACTATACCTGCAGAACGAAAATGGGACATTAATAATTTATTCAATAATAGATTCTAAGACTCAGTTATTTCAGCTCTTTTTTTAAACATAAATATGTTAAGATTAACTATACTAAAGGAGGATCATCATGATCGCTGAAGCAGAAAAAATCCTACAAACTTATTATGGTTTTCCAGCTTTTAGACCTGGACAAAAGGAAACTATATCCAATATATTACAATTAAAAAATTCACTAGCTGTCATGCCAACCGGGGGTGGTAAATCCGTTTGCTATCAAATTCCCGGTATGTCCTTAGATGGTGTTGCAATTATTATTTCGCCTCTAATTTCGTTAATGAAGGATCAGGTAGATGCATTGAACTCGCTTGGCATTGCAGCTACGTATATAAATAGTTCGTTATCAACAGCCGAACAACAGCAACGCCACCGTGATATCGAGGCACGACGATACAAATTTGTCTACGTCGCACCTGAACGTTTTGAGTCATCTTTTTTTGTTCAGCTGGTCAAACGTATACCAATTGCATTAGTCGCTTTTGATGAAGCGCATTGTATTTCTCAATGGGGGCACGATTTTAGGCCAAGCTACCGCTCTATTGTTCCAAACTTAAAAGCTTTATCCAACATTCCTGTATATGTAGCACTGACCGCAACCGCTACTGAAGAAGTTATTTCAGATATCCAGACATTACTACATATTGATGATGAACATGTTACGAATACTGGATTTGAACGTGACAATCTTTCCTTTCATATCGTTAAAGGTAAGGACAAGCCAAGCTACGTTCGATCATTTCTTGCTGAGAGAAAAAATGAATCGGGGATTATTTATACAGCTACACGAAAACAGGCAGATGCTTTATTTGAACAACTAACGACAAAAGGAATTTCTGTAGCAAAATACCATGCGGGCATGTCTGAGGACGAACGAAAAAAATCACAAGCAGCATTCATAACTGATGAAATTCCCGTCATGATTGCCACCAATGCATTCGGTATGGGGATTGATAAATCGAACGTTCGATATGTTATTCACTACGCAATGCCGATGACCATTGAATCATACTACCAAGAAGCGGGCCGTGCAGGACGTGACGGTGAACCCAGCGATTGTATCTTGTTATTTTCAGCACAGGATATTCAATTACAGAAATTTCTAATCGAACAATCCTTTATGGACGATGATGCCAAACGAGGTGAATACCGTAAGCTCCAGTCCATGATCAACTATTGTCACACGCATAGCTGTATGACTTCCTTTATTTTGGATTATTTCAATGACACGAATGGCAAAAGTTCCTGTGGAAGATGCAGCAATTGTATTAACCGGACGGACCAAACCGACATGACGAAGGAAGCACAAATGATTCTTTCCTGTGTGAAGCGCATGGGAGAACGATTTGGTGTTGGCATGACCGCCAAAGTATTAAAAGGATCAAACGATAAAAAAATAAAAGACTTTAAGCTGCATTTAATTTCCACGTATGGTATTCTGTCGAATTACACTGAGAAAGCATTAACGGAGTGGATTCACTTTTTAATAGCAGAGAATATCCTTGCTACTGAAGAAGGCCGATATCCAACGTTAAAATTGAACCAGGAATCAGTAGACGTGTTGATGGGTAAACGCACAGTTTGGATGTATTCAACCGTTATCCCAACTGGTGAAGAAGCTGATTATCAGGAAGAGTTATTTGAAGCCTTAAGACAGCTTCGCAAGCAAACTGCCGACGAGCAAAATGTGCCACCATATGTTTTATTTTCTGATGCTACATTAAAGGATTTGAGCCGATATTTCCCAGATTCAAAAGACGACATGTTAACGATCAAAGGGATTGGCGAGAAAAAATATGAACAATATGGTAGTGCGTTTCTCGAAGTGATTCAGGAATGGCGCAGGCGTAATCCTGATGTCAAAACAAAAATTAGAATTGACGATAGTAGTCCGGCAAAGCCTAGAGAAAAGTCTACTAACGAAGAGCCTAGTCATCTAACGAGTTACCAAATGTTCCGGTCTGGTAAATCGATTAAAGACATTTCTGTTATCCGGGACATGTCACAGCAAACAGTTGAAGGACATATCTTCAAAGCAACCAAAGAAGGCTTTCCGATTGCATGGGAAATTTTCTTCACTTCCGAAGAAGAAAGAAATGTGCTGGAAGCCCGCAATAATATTGATGAACCAAAGTTGAAACCATTAAAAGACTCTCTTCCTGAAGGCTATACTTATACGAAGATAAAAGCAGTTTTAGTGAAAAATGAATATATGTGATAGGAGCGCACTTCCAAGTAGGGAGTGCGTTTTTTTATTTTTTGAGAGCATCGTTGTTGAAGATAGGCGGGGTGTTGGCGTGACGGGTGATTTATTTGATTAAAGGGTGATTCTCTGGCCACAACGGGTGATTTATTTGATTAACGGGTGATTCTTTGCCCACGACGGGTGATTTATCCGATTAACGGGTGATTCTTTGCCCACGACGGGGGATTTATCCGATTAACGGGTGATTCTTTGCCCACGACGGGGGATTTATCCGATTAACGGGGGATTTCGGGCCCATAACGGGTGATTTTTTAACCATGACGGCTACTTCCCCTTTAGGGTCAAACCTTAAAAAACATCTATTTCATCCAAATAAAAAGAAAAAATCCGCCACCAAATTTATCTTGGAGGCGGCATAAAGGTCTATTTAATTTCAAATGCCCATGTTCCATTACGGAAAACTGCTTCTGTTGTACCATCCTGTAACACGCCGTCGATATCAAGATTTTCTGAGCCGATCATGAAATCTACATGTGTTAAACTATCATTCACTCCATGCTTATCAAGTTCTTCACTGTTCATATACGCTCCGCCTTCTAGATTAGTCGGATATGCTTTTCCAAGCGCAATATGACACGATGCATTTTCGTCGAATAGTGTGTTATAGAAAATCAATCCTGACTGGGATACAGGTGATTCATGTGGTACTAGTGCCACTTCACCGAGACGCGTTGCACCTTCATCAGTTTCAAGCAAGTGTTTTAATGTATCTTCGCCTTGCTCTGCTTTGTAATCAACTACTTTTCCATCCTTAAATGTCAATGTGAAATTGTCAATCAGACTTCCACCATAATTTAACGGTTTAGTACTTGAAACAGTACCATTTACTCCATATTTATGTGGTAGAGAAAACACTTCTTCAGTTGGCATATTTGGATTGAATGTTATACTTTTTGCGGATTCAGCAGATCCACCTTTCCAAATGTGCCCTTCTGGTAGTTCAAGTTCCAGGTCAGTTCCTGGTGCTTTATAAATTAATTTTTTGTAGTTTTTCTTATTCATAAGCTCTCGTGCAACTCTTAGTTTTGCGTTATGGGCATCCCATGCTGCCACTGGGTCGTCCTGGTCAACACGAACGATTTTTACAATTGCTTCCCAAAGACTTTCAACTGCATCTTCTTGTGACTTGTCAGGGAAAATTTTCTGTGCCCAATCCCCTGTTGGAATGGAAATGATCGACCACGTAATTAAATCGTTCATCGTGTACTTACGAAAGTTTGTCATAGCCTGTGCCGCTGCTTTGTTTGCCTTTGCAACACGTCCTGAATCAATATCTTTCAATAAATCAGGATTGGTGGAACGAATGGACAATATCGCTGCACCATCTTCTGCATACATATCGTGCAATTTAACTTTCCATTCCGGAAAATCTGCAATCACTTCATCTGGCGCATTTTCATATTTCAAAAGTGTAATCTCGTCATCTACCCAATTGATATGTACATCTTTGGCACCAATTTCATATGCTTTACGAACCACTATTTTCGTAAACTCCGCTCCTTCAATTGGTGCATTAATTACTAAAGCCTGATTTTTTTGCAGATTAACCCCTTTACGTAACGCGAGTTCTGCATATTTTTCTTTTGTTTTTTGGTTGACCATCGTATTACCTCCGTTGTTGTTATCATATATTTCGTGTACCGTTATTATTTCATAAACCTAGAAAGATTGCCAAAAAAATTGATTAAATTATATAAAAATATTGCATCAGGACAGAGAGCGACAGGTTCCGCAATCGATTTACGCATCTTTTGCAGTGTGGTATACTGTTATTAAGTTACTTTTTGTAATTAGTTATTTACATTAATTAAAGTTTTTATATATAAACCCATTTTAAAAGAGGTGGTATTCATGGAAGAATTATGTCCACGATTTGAAAGTGCTATGCAACTAGTCAGCAAACGTTGGGTTGGTCTAATTCTGTTTGATCTTTTAAAAGGCAAAAGGCGCTTTTCCGAAATGGAAGCAAACTTACCAATAAGTGGCAGGTTGCTCTCGGATCGATTAAAAATGTTGGAGCAGGAAGGTATTGTTGTTCGAAACATATACTCTGAGTTCCCTGTCCGAATTGAGTATTCGTTATCTGAAAAAGGAAACGCACTAGAACCAGTTATTCAAGCAATTCAGCATTGGGCTGAGGATTGGGTCACATTAGAAGATAAAACCAATCAAGAAGTTAAATAGGTATAGGCTGTTGAAAGTTAACAGCCTTTTTTTTTTGACAGAAATTCTTTCTTACTACATTAGTTCAATTAAGATACTCACCGTTGAGTCTTTGCGAATGCCACCTTTTCTAGTGCTGTTTTTGAATGTATCATCGTTCCAATTGACCAGTTTGCTTCATTCAATCCCCGAGCTCCTTACCTAACATAAACTGCAGCATCACATTTGCTGCTACTCTACTTGTCATGTTCCGGATATCGATTGTCGGGTCGATTTCTACGATGTCCATTGCCTTGACCTTTTCGTGCTGTGCCGCAAGATGAACCCCTGCGAGGAGCGCACTGCTGTCCATTCCACCTGGCCCTATTGCTGGGCAACCTGGTGCAAAGGCCTGATCCAGTACATCCATGTCGACAGATAGATAAATAACATCCACCCGATCTCCCAGCAGTTTCAATTCACGTTCTAAAATTGCTAGTATTGATTCCCGCACAAGATCCTGCATCGTGTACACGACAACGCCATGTTCTTTAGCATAGTCGTCGTATGCTTTGGCATTAGTGAAGTCTCGAATACCAATTTGAACTAGGTTTTCACCCTTCAAAGTTCCATCCTCTATCAATCGTCTGAATGGGGTTCCATTTGTTGGACCTCCATCCTCCACATTCCGTAAATCATGATGTGCATCAAACTGGATTACACCTACTGATACATCTTCCTTCGAAAAAGCTTTAATCGATGAATGGCTAATCGAGTGGTCTCCACCTAGTACAATCCAGTTAGCAGCCGCTTCTGTTTCATAAATATCTGAAAGCCCTTCATACAATCGCTGTTGATTACCAACAACATCAGTTGGGTTCATATTGATGTCACCAAAGTCAATGATCGCATCGGTGAAATCAACGCCTGTATCCCCCGAGAAAGTAGTATAACTTGTTAGTGCTAATCGAATTGCTGCAGGGGCAAAGGATGCTCCAGAGTGACTAATCGATGATTTTGAAAAAGGAGCGCCCGCAATTCCGAAATCAGCTGTTATACCTTTTTCCCAGGGAATCAGCAATTCGCTCATTTTTGTTGTATACCGATCTTTAAATACCGCTTCCCCTGCAGGCTTAACATGTCTCAACCCGGTCATCGTATCGCCTGCCTCTCATATAAAACTGCTCCATTTTTAATTACAGTATTTACGTGGTTAACTCCATAATGATATGGGATATACATATAATTTGGTGCATCCCAAAGGACGATATCTGCCTTTCTTCCAGGTACAATTGTACCAGCCTCTGATCCCCGACCAATTGCATGTGCTGCGTTAATCGTTACCGCATGCCATATTTCTTCCGGTGAGAGCTTTAGTTTTAACGCTGCAATGGACATTATGAGCTGAAGATTTTCTGTAACAGAGCTTCCAGGGTTAAAGTCTGTTGAAATAGCTATCGCTGCTCCAGCATCAACCATTTTCCGTGCAGGAGAATAGGTATCTTTTCCGAGATAAAAACTTGTTCCTGGCAAAATTACACCGATCGTAGTAGATGCTGCCAACTGTTTAATGCCCTCATCAGATGCAACGGCTAAATGATCACCACTGATCGCTCCAACTTCAACCGCAAGCTCAGTACCTCCTAATGGATCAATTTCGTCTGCATGAATTTTAAGACCAAAACCTTTTTCCTTGGCCGCTAGGAGATATTTTCTTGATTGTTCTACCGAAAATACACCTGTCTCGGTAAAAATATCCACGAATTCAGCAAGGTTCTTTTCTTTTATTTCATCGAACATTTTTACCATTTCATCTAAAAATGCTTCTGGATTTTCTTTATGTTCTGGCGGTATGGCATGCGCACCCAAAAATGTTGAAACAATATCTAACGGGTGCTGTAATCTTGCTTCTTTTGCAACCTCCAGCTGTTTAAGTTCCGTTTCACGATCAAGCCCGTAACCACTCTTTGCTTCAACCGTTGTGATTCCATGCATCGCCATCCGGTCTAAATGAAACAATGCTTTTTCAAGCAAATCCTCGAAAGACGTTTCTTTTGTCGAATTTACCGTTGATAAAATCCCTCCACCTTGCTTTAGAATCTCAAGATATGGTACACCCTGTTGCTTTAGGGCCATCTCCTTTTCCCGTGAACCACCGAAAACTAAGTGGGTGTGCGGTTCAACAAGTCCTGGTGTTACGAGCTTGCCTTTTGCATCAATCGTTCGGACCGCCTGAAAATTAGTAGCCTGATCTGTTGAGCCAATCCACTCCACTTTTCCGTTTTGAACAGCCACAGCCATATTTTTCATTACGCTAAGGTCATTCATGTCTCGGCCCTTAACTGGCCCCTCTTTATCCATCGTTAGCAATTGTCCAATATTGGTTATCAGTAAATCTACCTGCATGATGTTAACTCCTCTCTATTTCTTTGTGGGTATTGTAATATCGTGTTCTTCAGCAAAATCAATAGCGGTTTCATACCCCGCATCTGCATGGCGAATGATTCCCATACCCGGATCAGTTGTTAGAACCCGCTCTAAGCGTTCATGCGCTAAATCAGTCCCATCCGCTACTGCAACCATTCCGGCATGAAGAGAGTAGCCCATACCGACGCCACCGCCATGATGGAAGGAAATCCATGAACCACCGGCAGCTGTGTTGATCAGTGCGTTCAATACTGCCCAGTCTCCTACAGCATCACTGCCATCTTTCATATCTTCTGTTTCCCTGTTTGGTGATGCTACAGATCCGCAGTCTAAATGGTCACGACCAATTACAATTGGTGCTTTTAATTCTCCATTCCGCACAAGCTCATTGATGGCTAAACCCATTTTCATACGTTCGCCATACCCAAGCCAGCAAATTCTTGAAGGAAGTCCTTGGAAAGCGATTTGATCATGCGCCATACCAATCCAACGAATTAGTGCCTCGTTTTCTGGAAAAAGTTCTTTAATCAATCGATCTGTACGGTAAATATCTTCTGGATCGCCTGATAGTGCTACCCAGCGAAACGGTCCTTTTCCTTCAGTAAATAGTGGACGGATATAAGCCGGAACAAATCCAGGAAAATTAAATGCCTTTTCGACACCCTCGTCATATGCAACCTGGCGAATATTATTTCCGTAATCGAAAACAATGGATCCCTTATTTTTAAAGGAAAGCATTGCTTCTACGTGTCTCGCCATACTTGCTTTTGACTTTACGATGTATGCATCAGCGTCCCTTTTACGTAAATCTTCTGCTTCTTCAACAGTAAATCCAACAGGTACATATCCATTTAACGGGTCATGTGCTGACGTTTGATCTGTAACAATATCAATCTCAATATCTTTCGTTAAAAGTTCATGGTGTACTTCAGCTGCATTACCGAGCAACGCAATGGATAGAGCCTTCCCCGCTTCTTTTGCATCTTTGGCTAAGGAAATGGCTTCATCCATGCTTTCTGTCATAACATCGCAGTACTTTGTTTTCAGACGTTTTTCAATACGACTTTTATCAACTTCCACTGCGATGCAAACGCCTTCATTCATTGTTACAGCAAGTGGCTGAGCACCACCCATCCCGCCAAGTCCCGCGGTTAGGGTAATGGTTCCTTTTAATGAGCCGTTGTAATGCTTTTTTGCAAGTGAAGAAAATGTTTCGTAGGTTCCCTGCAGAATTCCTTGGGTACCAATGTAAATCCAGCTTCCAGCAGTCATTTGCCCATACATCATCAGGCCTTTTTTATCGAGCTCGTGAAAATGCTCCCAGTTCGCCCACTTTGGTACTAAAACTGAGTTAGACATTAATACACGTGGTGCATGTTTATGCGTTTTAAACACGCCAACAGGCTTACCAGACTGAATTAACATTGTTTCATCGTTTTCAAGATTTCGTAACGTTTTCACAATTGCATGGAACGCCTCCCAGTTTCGGGCTGCTTTTCCTATCCCACCGTATACAACTAGTTCCTGAGGATTCTCCGCTACTTCAGGATCTAAATTATTATAAAGCATACGTAGTGCCGCTTCCTGCTCCCATCCTTTACACTCAAGCTCTAAGCCTCTTTTTGCCTTCACTTCAACCTTGTTCATGAAAAATTCCCCCTTGTAAACGTACATATGATTCTGTTTCGTCTTTTAACCAATTTGTGAGATTCGTAATATCTGTTGCAAAAATACGATCCTTAGTAATGCTTGGAACAATCTGACGAGCTTTTTCATAATAGTTTCTAGTAATAGTGCTCATTTCTTTAGTACCACGATATTCGACTGCCTGCATGGCACAAATCAGCTCGATTGCAACCACATGCCGACTGTTCTGTAGCATCTGTAACGCGTGTCTTGCTGCAATTGTACCCATGCTGACATGATCCTCCTGATTCGCGGATGATGGAATTGAATCAACACTTGCTGGATGTGCAAGTGTTTTATTTTCAGAGACAAGTGATGCTGCACTGTATTGCATGATCATCGCACCAGATTCTAACCCAGGATTTGGACTTAAAAATGCAGGCAAATCATTAAGTTGTGGATTCACCAACCTTTCAATGCGACGTTCTGCAATGTTAGCAGTTTCAGCGATTCCAAGTTTAATAAAGTCCATGGCGAACGCGATTGGCTGACCATGAAAATTCCCACCTGATATCACTTTGTTTTGATCAGAAAAGATTAGTGGATTATCCGTCACAGCATTCATCTCGATTGATAGCTTTTCTTTTGCATAATTAATCGGTTGCCAGCATGCCCCAAGAACCTGTGGAATACACCTTATTGAATAAGCATCCTGAACACGTAGCTCCCCCTGTTTTGAAATGAGGCTACTGTCAGCCAAGATAGTGCGAATTCGACCTGCGACATCCATTTGGTCTTGGTGACCCCGCACTGCATGTAGGTCAGCGTCAAATGCATCAATTATTCCCTGTAATCCTTCCATTGTCATCGCAGCTATTAATTCACTTTGATGAAGGAGTTTTTCAGCCTCAAGATACGTAATAACGCCTACTGCGGTCATTGCCTGCGTCCCGTTGATGAGAGCAAGCCCCTCTTTTGCTTTTAAAATTAATGGAGTAATCCCTGCTTTACTTAACGCATCACGAGCAGGTATTTTTTCACCTTGATACATGACATCACCTTCACCCATTAATCCAAGCGCAAGATGGGAAAGTGGCGCCAGGTCTCCACTTGCACCTAATGACCCCTGTTGAGGAACAATTGGATGAATGCCGCTGTTCAATAAATTCAGGAGCTGATTCACCAGGACAACCCTTACACCAGAATAACCTTGCGTAAGTGCATTTGCCCGGAGCAATAGCATTACTCTTGTTACACTTTCGGAAAATGGCTCCCCAATCCCACAGGCGTGGGAATGAATCAGGTTCAACTGTAGATCTTCTAAGTCTGCATCTTCAATTACGACATCACTGAACTTGCCAAAGCCCGTGTTAATACCATACATCGTTTTTTTGTCCTTAATAAGCTGATCGACCGTTTCCCTATTTGCTTCTATGCTGATGCACGATTCTTTTGCCAGCTCCACTTTTTCATTGTTAAACACAACACGCTTCACTTCATCAAACGTTAGTGTTTTTCCAGTTAAAATAACCATAATATACCTCCTTGTAGCACCGCTTTACTAGGATAAAGCAATGAACGTAAAAAGAGGCCGCGGTTATAAACCGAGCCTCTTTGAATAATTTAATTGATTAACTTGTCTGTTGCCGCTTTTCATAAAAAGCACCCCAACTAATCAGATATTTCTCATCTTTATTGTAAGCGCTTTCCTTTTAAAATGCAAATTAGGGAAGTCCCTCACCTCTTTAGCGAAATGAGAGATTTCCCTCTTATTATTTAAGGCTATTTTCTAAAACTTGTTGTTTTTGACATAAAATATATAAACTACGACGTAAGCGCTGAGTTGTTTTCCGCTACGGACCGTTGCTTTCCGCGGGCACGGCCTCAGCCTCCTTGAGAAAACCACTCTGCGGGGTCTTCAGACTCGTGCTGTTCCCGCAGGAGTCAACGGTCCTCCGCTCCAAACAACTATCGTAATAGTGAATGAGCCCTAAAGTACTATTTAAACATCACGTTAGCGAAGTGTTGAGACCCCTAGGAGGCTCAGCGCAAGCCCTAAGGTGCGCGTAGTGATTTTTCCGCAGGAATCACAGGGCGTCAAAAAATTTCACTACGTCGCAGTTTTTTTATCAACTGTGAACAACAAAACATAGGAAAAGAGCCTTATTTAATCCCGTTCATGGTCAGATTCTTCGCGGTCCCAGAACTCGATACCATCCTGGTTATCTAATACATCACGGTAGAAGACCGGGTCTTTTCCTTCCTTACGTTGACGGTTATAATCCTGCAGAACGCGATTTGCAATCTTAAATAGCTTGGTGATTGCGTATAAGTTAATTAAGGCCATGATCGCCATTGACAAGTCAGCAAGTGCCCATACCAAGTCAAATGATGCAATTGTCCCAAAAACAACCATCCCAAGTACCGCTAGACGATAGATAAATAAACCAACTTTACTTTCCCTGATGTAGCCTATGTTGTTTTCACCATAGTAGTAATTTCCAAGTATAGAGCTATAGGCAAATAAGAAAATTGCCACTGAAATAAAGATCGATGCCCAATCACCAATATGAAATTCAAATGCATTTTGGGTTAACTGAATTCCATCAAGCTTACTACCTTCATATCCACCAGCTGAGATAAGAATAAAGCCTGTTGCACTACAAATTAAAATCGTATCAAAAAATACACCTAGTGATTGAATTAATCCTTGTTTAGCAGGATGCGTTACCTCGGCAGTAGCTGCAGCGTTTGGTGCACTACCCATACCAGCTTCATTTGAGAATAAACCACGTTTAATTCCCATCATGATTGCTGCACCGAATCCACCACCTGCTACCTCACGAATACCAAATGCATTTGCGAAAATTAATGAAATCAAATCTGGCACTGCAGTTATGTTCACGATTAACACATAAACAGCGATTAAAATGTATAGGATAGCCATAATTGGAACGATGAATTGTGTAACATTCGCAATTGATTTCAATCCTCCAAAAATAACCATAGCTGTTAGAGCCACTAGAATGACTGCCATATATGGTTTTCCAAAGTCGAACTGGCTGTTGAAAGCTAAACTAATTGTATTTGACTGGACAGCATTAAAAACTAAACCATAGGTGAATGTAATTGTTATTGCAAAAACAATTCCAAGCCAACGCTTATTTAGTCCTTTTTCCATATAATAGGCAGGACCACCACGGTATTGATTTTTCTCTGGGACTTTATAAACTTGAGCAAGCGTACTCTCTACAAATGCTGTAGCTGAACCTAACAAAGCGATAATCCACATCCAAAAAATCGCCCCTGGTCCACCAAGTGCGATTGCCGATGCTACACCCGCAAGGTTTCCTGTACCAACCCGTGACGCTGCACTAATTGCAAACGCCTGGAAGGATGACGTACCTTTCTTTCCTTTGGCACTCATCGTTCGCTTATCAAATAAAACGCGAAACATTTCGGGTAAATATCTAAATTGCACAAACTTTGTTTTAATCGTAAACCATAATCCAAGACCAATTAGCGCAACAATTAATACATAGGACCATAAAACATTATTTATTTCTCCGATTACACTTTCTATAAAACTCATCTCTCTTTATTCCCTCCGTACTTAAAAATTAAGTCTATTATAACGTATATAATCGTATACCCTTAATTACTATCATGTATTCTTTATTTTTTGGAGTGAGCCCACATCAGTCTTTTAATGTGGGCAAGGCCCCTTTCTATCGGCCTTTAGTGTTGCACATAGCAAAAAATTCTCTCTTTACTGCCAAGGAAATTCGGTACCGAATGTTTTTGCAAGTAGTTTTGAATTTGTCCTGCGTTCTATCCGGTGTTTCGCTCTGATTGGTGCGTTTTCATGAAGGTTCTTTTCAAGTTCTGTTTCTGGATAAACTGAAACGACTGGTATAGGTTTACCTTTCGCGTTAACCGCTACAAATGTAAGGAATGCGGTAGTGCACACTTTTCGATCGCCCGTTAAAAGATTCTCAGTTACTGCTTTCACAAAAATTTCCATGGATGTGTTGTGTGTCCATGTTACAAAAGCCTCTACACAAATAGAATCTCCTTCTTTCACAGGAGCAAGAAAATCGACTGAGTCTGTTGATGCAGTTACAACAGTCTCCCTTGCGTGCCGAGCTGCTGCAATAGCCGCTACATCATCAATGTGCGCCATTAGTTTTCCTCCAAACAATGTTCCATGGGTATTGGTATCTGGCGGCAGTACATGTGACGTCTTGACTGTTAATGACTTACTACATGGTTTACTTTCCATGGTTATCCTCCTATTTGCTGATTTTATAATATTGGTGACAGTAGCCGGGAAATTGATTCTTTAAACCGAATACCTACTGTCCGTTTTTCATATAGCTTCCTGGTCATTTGGGTTGAAAGACTGATGTCCTCAAGGTAACTTTTTAAAAGTTTTCCTGCTACGGTGCTGTCATATATGAATGCGTTCCCTTCAAAGTTTAACCTAAAGCTTCGCACGTCAATATTCGCGGTTCCAACTGATGCAATCTTACCATCCACAATAATAGTTTTTGCATGAAGGAATCCATGTTGATAGATGTATACTTCCGCTCCCGCTTTTAACATGTCACCAATGTAGGAGAGGGTTGCCCAGTACACAAAAGGATGATCTGGCTTATTTGGAATCATGATCTTAACATCGACTCCCGAAAGACAAGCAATCCGTAATGCATCTGCAAGACTTTCATCAGGAATAAAATATGGAGTTTGAATATAGATGTACTCTTTTGCAGACATAATCATCTTAATATATCCATTTTTTATTTGTTGCCATTCAGAATCCGGACCACTTGTAACAATTTGCATACCCACATTACCTTCAGGTTTAGCATTATAGAACCGATCGTCGTACAAGATATCATTTCGGGATGCTTGATTCCAGTCAAGAATAAACCGTGTTTGCAGGTGATGTACCGCGTCTCCCATAATACGTAAATGGGTATCACGCCAATAACCGAATTTCTCCTTTTTCCCCAAATACTCATCACCGATATTAAATCCACCTATGTAACCAATTTTCCCATCAATCACTGCTATTTTACGGTGATTTCGATAATTGATTTTCATGTTTATTTTGGGGATTTTTGGTGGAAAAAAGGCTTCAACCTGCCCGCCCACATTACGAATTCGCTTAATAAATTTCCTATTTAAAGTTCGGGAACCCATATCATCGTACAAGACCCGTATCTCTACACCTTCATTTGCCTTTTTCACTAATATATCAGCAATCTCTGTTCCTAAGCCATCGTAACGAATGATATAATAAAGCAAATGTATGTGGTTGCGAGCCTTTTGAAGGTCATGCATCAGCGCTTCAAATTTTTCTTTTCCATCAGTGTAGATATCTACTTTGTTATCTTGTGTAAAAATTGCATCATCATTACGCAAATGCATATAAAACAAATCTTTATATTCAGCCATTTCTTTATGTTTAAATATAAATGTGTTCTCCTCTAAAGAACGTAATTGAGCCTGGACTGACCGTTTCACACCAAGTTTACTCTTTGTTTCCCAAGTGAAAATCCGTTTATTACTGATTTTTTTGCCAAAAACCAAATAAAGGAAGAATCCTGCTATTGGAATAAATAACAAAACCATCAGCCATGCCCATGTCGAAGTTGCATCTTTTCTTTCAAGAAAAATAATAGTAGTTGCAAGTGCTATATTTGATATGATAATAAAACCGAGAAGAAAAGGCAAAAATTCCAAAGCAGTTCACTCCTTTCAATTATAGAGATAGTGAAATTTAATTTTCCTACTAACATAATATAGCACAATTCAAATGAACTAGTCTGTAATCATTAGAAAACCTGGCTTATCGTCAATTCTTAATGACGAAAGCCTTGGTTGCACTTATGCAGAAAGAAAGTTTTTTATACTTTCTTTTCTGCTTAGAAAACTTGGCTTATCATCAAAGCATTATTAACGAAGAGGTGATTTTTTTGAAACACGATAAATACGCACTGGTTATTGGCGGAACTGGGATGCTGGCTAAGGTATGCCAATCTTTGGTTAATACTAATTATTATGTATCCGTTGTTGGTCGCAGTACTGTTAGACATCAGCAATTAAGAAGCTCCAGTCAATATCCTGAAAGCATACATGCTATTGCAGTTGATTACCATGATCTGGACTCTTTTAAGAAAGAGATCAAAAAAACTTTTCTGACACACGGTGCCCCAGACCTTGTCATTAGTTGGATACACGGTTCAGCACCACTCGCCCTCTCATCCCTTATTGATGAAATTGTACGAACGGAATCAAAAAAATGGAGATTATTTGATATTAAAGGAAGTTCCCGTTTTTTTAAAAATGAAAACACGCCAGTACCGGGTAATTGCCAGTACAGGCGTGTGTATTTAGGATTTAAGTTGGATGAGCACGGTTCACGTTGGTTAACACATGATGAAATTGCATCAGGTGTTATCAAGGCCATTCGTACAGACCAGTTGGAAACGATTGTAGGAACTCTTGAACCATGGGAAAAGCGCCCTTAATTAAAGTTGATTTAGTGCTTGTTCCAGATCTTCCCAAATATCCTCCCAAGCTTCAAGTCCAACAGAAAGGCGGATTAACTGGTCAGTTATGCCCATTTGATTTCTAACCGTCTCTGGGATAACAGAATGTGTCATTGTTGCTGGATGCTCAATAAGTGTTTCTGCGTCACCTAAACTTACTGCGATTTTTAAAAACGACAGCTTATTCAGTAAGAACTGGGCATCCTTCTTCGTCCCCTTTATTGTAAAGGAAATGATGCCACCTCCACGTTTCATTTGCTTTTTATAGATTGGATAGTCTGCATGGTCAGGGTCACTTGGATAATAAACACGATCAACTTTCGAATGATCAATTAGTTTACCGAAAATATTCTCAGCATTGTCC
The DNA here is from genome assembly GCF_049310925.1 of Virgibacillus sp. DJP39. NCBI lineage: Bacteria > Bacillati > Bacillota > Bacilli > Caryophanales > Bacillaceae > Virgibacillus > Virgibacillus sp. DJP39. The sequence continues at coordinate 17,095 of NZ_JBMERP010000044.1, forward strand.
GAATGACGATCCAATCTGATTGGCAACGTTTTTAATCCTCGAAGCAACAACCAGGCATCAAAAGGAGAAATAATCCCTCCGATATCTTTTTGAGTAGTCATTGCAACTGAATCTAAAAAGTCTTTCTTTCCAACAACTAAACCAGCCACTACGTCACCGTGACCGCCAATATATTTCGTTGCACTATGAATGACTACATCACACCCAAGTTCCAGGGGTTGCTGTAGATACGGGGATGAAAATGTGTTATCAACTACTACTGGAATATTAAATTCCCTTGCCACATCTGAAACCATTTTAAGATCAATCAGTTTCATTGTAGGATTGATCGGTGTCTCTACATATATACAAGCTGTTTCTGGCCTAATTAATGCTCTAATTGCGGCTTCAGAATCCATCGCCGAAAAATCATGTGCTATATTATACTTTTCTTTCATCATAGTTAATAATCCAAATGTACACCCATACAAACCTGATGAGCAGACAATATGATCATTTGCTTTAGTAAGTGCGATTAACACTGCAGACACTGCTGCCATACCTGATCCAAACGCAAGCCCACGTTCTCCCTGTTCTAATGCAGCAATACGTTCCTCTAACACCGAAACTGTTGGATTGCCAAGTCTTGAGTAAATATAGCCATCCTCTTCCCCAGCAAAACGACGTTCACCCTGTTCAGCAGTATCAAAGGTAAATGTAGAAGTTTGGAATAAAGGCGTAGATAAACTACCTAGCATTTCTTTAGCATCATAGCCCTCGTGTATTGCTGTTGTTTCGAATCGTTTTGATTTGTTACTCATAATATTCTCCCCCATAGGAAAACCCATCACCTCAATATAAAGAGAATAATGGCGCTTTCTTGTACTTTCTTCAATCTTTAAATGTGTGCTTCCTATCTATCTCTATAATAGATGATTAACCTCTACTTTGAAAGCGATTTCTTTTAATTCTTAAAGACTAAGGTTATTGCAATTTGCAGTAAAAGAATCTAAACTAATCTTACTTTGTTTTTCATAACTTAAGAGTTGTATAGATAGGAAGTGTTATAAAATGAATCTTACTGATGAAAAAAGTGGAATAATATATACTGCCTGCGCCTATCTACTTTGGGGATTTTTACCTATATATTGGAAGCTTATACAAAACGTCCCTGCAGGTGAGATATTAGCTCACCGCATTGTCTGGTCATTTTTATTTATGATTGCCGTAACTCTTGTAATGCGAAAAGGGAAGGCTTTTATAAAGGAATGCAAATTAATTGTTAGAGATAAAAAGAAACTGATCGGAATTTCGCTTGCATCGGTTATGATCAGTATAAATTGGTTAACCTACATCTGGGCTGTAAATAGTGATCACGTAATTCAAGCGAGCTTGGGATATTACATAAATCCATTAGTAAGTATATTACTAGGTATAATTGTCTTAAAAGAAACGTTGACCCAGCGACAACTTCTTTCCTTTATCCTCGCTGGTATCGGGGTTATTTATCTAACCTTTAGTTATGGCGTGTTTCCATGGGTTTCTCTTTTACTCGCGTTCAGCTTTGGGTTCTATGGACTGTTGAAGAAAATGGTTGATATTGGTGCGATGTTTGGGTTAGCAATCGAGACAATGATTGTCACTCCAATTGCCCTAATATATGTTAGTTTGTTTAGTGAAAACATATTTACAAAAAGTGCAATTTCATCAGACACAAATTTGTTACTTATTGGTGCTGGTGTGGTGACTGCCATACCATTATTATTGTTTGCGAGCGGGGCAAAAAAGATCCCTCTTTCTATGGTAGGATTCCTACAGTACATTGCGCCTACAATTATGCTAGTCTTAGGTGTATTCGTTTACCACGAAACATTTTCGATTTCTCATTTAATTTCCTTTATTTTAATCTGGATTGCATTAATTATTTATATGGGTTCAGCGTATAGAAGACCATCAAAAAGAAAAGCAAAAGCATAGCCTATGGAAAAGATAAATGAAATTAAGTGTTACATCTACTTTTAAGGATAATTTCCATTAAATTAGGGTATACACATTTAGTGACATTTGTACGTTAACCATTTAATACTTCAGAAAATAAACTATTCGTAGGTGTGATCATCGTGAAAAAAAAGATTGTTATAACCGTCATTGGGGTATTTATAATTGGCTTAACCATTTTTTTAGTACTATCCAATACAAACTCCACTATTGAAAAGGCAATAGATGACGCAAAAATTGAAGATAAAAAAGAAAAACCAGATAAAAAAATAGAAAAAAGTGAGCCAAATCAAAAAAAAGAAATAGAACCAGAGGATAATGTTGCCAATAAAGTGAAAGACTTGGTAACGGGTGCTGTGCAGGAGACTGTTCAATTCTTCACAGAAACCGAAGCGCATGTTGTGGCAATTGGCGATTCATTAACGGAAGGTATTGGTGATGAAACTGGCACTGGTGGGTATGTCGGCATGCTGAATAATGCTTTAAACTCAACCGATGAAAATGCTGTTGAGTTTACAAAATATGGTAAGCGGGGACGTCGCTCTGACCAGCTTTTAGAAAAATTAAAAGACCCCGAGGTGAAAGCTTCTATATCCGATGCAGATATCGTTTTAATTACAATAGGTGCTAATGATATTATGAAAGTTATGAAGGAAAATTTTACAAACATTACATCAGATGACTTTAGCAAGGCGCGGATTTCATATGAGGATCGTTTGAAAAAAATATTTGAAAAAATATATTCAATAAATCCACGAGCCGAAGTTTATTTACTAGGATTTTACGACCCATTTGGTAGATATTTCCCACAAGTCAAAGAACTTGGAGTCATTGTAGAAAACTGGAATGCAACTGGCAAAAAAATAACAGAGCAATACAACAATGCAACATTCGTTCCGACAATTGACCTATTCGACGACCGAAATGTGGATCTATTTTGGAAAGATAACTTCCACCCAAACTACAGAGGATACCACCGAATAGCAGAAAGAGTACTAGAATACCTGCATGAAGAATAGAAAAGCGGAGGCGACTGGTTAGCGACGTACGAATAGATAGGACTGGGAACAGTACATTGATCTTTACGTACGTTCACCAGGACTAACTATTTGCTAGTCGCTAGGAGCCGAAGCTAGACAATGAAAAGCGGAGCGGGCTTGGTAGCGGCGACATGCGTAAGCAAGAGACCGTAGAGCACATGGGCTTCGTGCTCGTAGTGTCAATTGCTTACGTCACGAGCCGCTAGCCCGCGTAGCTAGACACGAAAAGCGGTGGCGACTGATCTGGGGTGACACGCATAAGCAAGGAACCGTAGAGTGCATGCTCTTAGCACTCGGAGTGTTCATTGCTTATGTCGCTAACCCCAAGGAGCCGAAGCTAGACACGAAAAGCGGAGAGGGCTTGGTAGTGACGACAAGCATAGTTAAGAGACCGTAAAGCACATGCCCTTAGTGCTCGGAGTGTCTATTAACTATGTCTCGAGTCTCTGGCCCTCGCAGCTAGACAACGAAAAGCGGTGGCGACTGGATGGGGTGACACGCATTCCGTAATTTTAGTTTTTACGAAGGTAAACAGCAACAAAACTCACTTATATAATAGCTTTAAGAAAGAAAGGTGGGCAGCCATGAAAAGACAAAACAAACAACCAAAATCAAAATGGAAGAAACTATTCTATACCTTGCTCACTGTTAATATTGTTATCGTAGCCGTTATTATTTCATTTATTTTCTGGCCAGTTTCAGATTCAACAATACCTTCTCAGGAAAAGGTGGACGAACAAAAAAGCTCACAATTTATTGTGAGGACAACAAAGAGCAATTTAAATGATTTAGTAAATGCTTACCTCGATAAACTTCTTGATAATACACGCCATCATTATAGTATTGAATTAGAAGAAGATGTTCATTTATTAGGAGAGCTTCCTGTATTTTCCACAACCATTCCGCTCTCTGTCCATTTTGAGCCGATTGTTCAGGAAAACGGGGATGTCATTTTGGAACAAAAGTCTATTTCAGTTGGTTTATTGGAACTCCCTAACCAAAAAATTATGGAATATATCAAAAAATACCTACCAATGCCAAAGTGGGTAACAGTTAATCCAAAAGAAGAAGAAATTTATGTGGCGGTAACAAATATGGATATTCGAAGCAATTTTAAAGTAAGCATAGAGCATCTGGACTTAGAAGCTAACAATCTTGCATTTAAAATACATGTACCCTACCAAACGTTAGGAATAAAACCTAACAATTATTAACGCAAGTTAAAATTCAAAAAGAGCCACCTACAAATGTAGTGGCTCCCTTCTATCGAATTACGAAACGTTTTACCTTTGATAATAAGAATGTAATGATTGCCTTGGTAACACTGTATTTCTTATTAAGCTAGGTTCAACAACACGAGTTTTATATTCTGCAAGTTTACCTTGATAGACCAGCTGCAGACCAGATAATCCTCTGATGTCTGCCGGAGTTGTAAAACATTCCGGTTTTGAAAGTTTAAATCCTTCTACTTCACGCAATACAGTTGCAACAAATTGCGAACAAAACATTGCGTGATCACGATTTATTTCAATTTGTAGTATGACACCAAAAAGTCCTAAGAAGTTATATTTATAATTGCCAGCTTGAAGCTCAATTTCTTTTATGTTTGTTTGAACCTTTTCAAATTCTGCATCAGACAAATGATAGGCATAAATTGCACAAGATGCATTTTTTAAAAAATCACTGTGAATATTTTCCCTCACAAATCCCCCGGTGAACGGATTTCTTGGATTTTTTCTACCGAAACTATAGACTTCCAACAATTCCTCATCAAAAGCGATGGATACGTGGTTTAAGCCTTCTTTCGTACAATAATTTATTGCACGCGATAAATAAGTTCCAGTATCTGTAAAGAGAAAGTAAAGCGTTCTTCCTCCCATGGTATTCCCCTCCGTGTGACCGCATCTATAACAACACCTATTTTAAGTGTTGATTAATTGTTACATATATAGCAAAAAAAATATAGTCTTTTTCAAAAAATAAATTATTATTTACAATAAAAATCGAATTTTTAAAAAAATAAATATGTCTTTTTTTTATTATATGAAGAAATTGTCTAATGTTCTCTTTATAAAATCAAGTAAACATTGACTAATTGCCTTAAATGCCGTAATCTAGCATTGATGCTATTTTTTCTATTAGATAATGTCCAACATTTCAATGTTTGAAAATATATAATTAAAAGGCCTCGCGATTTGCGTTGAGCTAAGTTTTAATATTGGAGGAAATAATACACATGATAAATGTTTCAAATGTAAGTTTACGTTTTGGCGATAAAAAGTTATTCGAGGATGTTAATTTAAAGTTTACTCCCGGGAACTGTTATGGTTTGATTGGTGCTAATGGTGCTGGTAAATCAACATTTATAAAGGTTTTATCTGGTGAAGTGGAACCGCAAAGTGGCCATGTATCCCTTGCATCTGGAGAGAGAATGGCTGTTTTACAACAGGATCACTTTGCTTACGAGGATAAAGAAGTGCTGGATACTGTTTTAATTGGTCATGAAAAACTGTATAAGGTAAAACAGGAAAAAGACGCTATCTATATGAAGCCTGACTTTTCAGAAGCTGACGGGATGCGTGCTGCTGAACTGGAAGGTGAATTTGCAGAAATGAACGGTTGGGAAGCAGAATCTGATGCGGCAGTCCTGTTAAAAGGACTTGGTATCAATGAGGAACTTCACACGAAGAAAATGGGCGAACTTGCTGGTGATCAAAAAGTGAAAATTCTACTTGCACAAGCATTATTCGGCAACCCCGATATTTTGCTGCTTGATGAGCCTACAAACGGATTAGATATCCAGGCTATTCAATGGTTAGAGGATTTTCTCATTAACTTTCAAAACACAGTAATCGTTGTTTCCCATGACCGTCACTTTTTAAATAAGGTTTGTACCCACATTGCCGATGTTGATTTCGGTAAAATCCAGATTTATATTGGTAACTATGATTTCTGGTATGAATCCAGTCAACTTGCTTTAAAAATGTCACAAGATGATAACAAGAAAAAGGAAGAAAAAATTAAAGAATTACAGGCCTTTGTTGCTAGGTTTAGTGCTAACGCATCAAAATCTAAACAAGCCACCTCACGTAAAAAGATGCTCGATAATATCACTCTTGAAGATATTAAACCCTCATCCAGACGGTATCCATTTGTAGGATTTACACCTGAGCGTGAAATTGGAAACGACCTGTTACGGGTTGAGGGATTGACCAAAACAATAGGCGAGAAGAAAGTACTGGATAACGTAAGTTTCACTATTAATAAAGATGACAAAGTAGCCTTTATCGGCCGCGATGATATAGCAAAAACAACATTACTCAAAATAATCATGGGTGAAATGGAGCCCGATGCCGGGACTTTCAGTTGGGGAGTAACTACATCACAGTCTTATTTCCCTAAAGATAACGCAAAATATTTCGAGGGTAATGAAATGCCATTAGTCGACTGGTTACGCCAGTATTCTCCTCAAGATCAAACTGAAACTTTCTTACGCGGATTTTTAGGCAGAATGTTGTTTTCTGGCGAGGAAGCCCTTAAGAAAGCGAATGTGCTCTCAGGTGGGGAAAAAGTACGTTGTATGTTAGCAAAAATGATGCTTAGTAATGCCAACGTACTTGTCCTTGATGAACCTACAAACCATTTGGACTTAGAGTCTATTACTGCACTTAACAATGGTTTGATTAAATTTAAAGGTTCTATTTTATTCACCTCTCATGACCATCAATTTATTCAGAGTGTTTCAAACCGCCTAATTGAAATCACTCCTCAAGGAATTGTTGATAAAGAGATGACCTATGATGAGTATGTTCAGGATAAGAAGCTACAAAAAGAAATTACAGCTATGTACGCTGTTTAGTATTAGTTTAAAAAAGTGCTGCAAAAGAAATCTTTTGCAGCACTTTTACTATTAATTTAAACTTTTATAATATTTTTTCTAAAAAGCCCTTTGCTCGATCTGTTTTTGGGTTAGTAAAGAATTGATTTGGCTCTCCTTCTTCTATTAAATAGCCATGATCAAGGAACAGTACACGATCAGCAACCTCACGAGCGAATCCCATTTCATGCGTAACTACTGCCATCGTCATTCCTGATTGCGCAAGGTCTTTCATAACATCCAGTACCTCTTTCACCATTTCTGGATCAAGTGCAGATGTTGGCTCGTCAAATAACATTAGTTGAGGCTCCATTGCTAAAGCTCTAGCAATAGCTACTCTCTGCTTTTGCCCACCGGATAGACTGCTCGGGAAAGAAGAATCCTTATCTGTGAGTCCTACTTTGATCAACAAATCATATGCCTTTTCTTCAGCTTCTTTCTTACTGTAGCCTTTCACCTTAATCGGCGCATAGGTCAAATTCTTAAGTACAGTTAAATGAGGGAAAAGATGAAAGTGTTGGAAGACCATTCCTATTTGGCCACGGACTTTCATTATATTGGTCTTGGGATCGGTTAAGTTCTCGTTATTAATATATATGGAACCCTTTGTTGGATTTTCTAACATGTTTAAGCACCGAAGTAGGGTTGATTTTCCAGATCCCGATGGACCTATGATTGACACAACCTCTCCTTCTTTTACCTCTGCAGAGATATCTGTTAAAACTTCATTGTTTCCAAATTTTTTGTATAAGTTCTCTACTTTAATCACTAAGTCTCAGCCTCCGTTCAAGCATTTTGCCTAGCATAGTCAGACACATAACTAGCAAATAATAAATAAGTCCTACAAATAATAATGGTTCAAAGTTTCGGTATAAATCCGCACCCACTACCTGTGCACGACGCATTAAATCTAAGTATCCAATTGTCGCAACTATGGCTGATTCTTTCGTTAAGGTTATGAATTCATTCATCAATGCTGGGAGGATATTTTTCAACGCCTGCGGTAATATAATGTCTATCATCATTGACTTATAGGGTACACCTAATGCTTGTGCAGCTTCTGTTTGTCCTTTATCTACAGCCTGAATACCTGCCCTGATTATTTCTGATACATAAGCAGAAGAATTCAAACCAAAAGCCAAAACTGCAGCAGCAAATGGCTTTATATCATAGCCTGTCAGCTGAGGAACAGCAAAGTAGAAAATCATTAATTGCAGAATTAATGGTGTACCCCGGAAGATTGACGTATATACATCAGCGAACCACGTCAGTATTTTTATATTACCAATTTTGAACAACGCTAAAATTGTTCCTAGTATAAACCCAAATATAATTGCACATATAACAAATTTTAATGTTACCCATATTCCTTCTAACATAAAAGGAATATAAGGCACGATTTGGGCAAAATCCAAATTCATGCCTTACACCTCATTTCTTTATAGTTATTGTTATTTATTTTTTAACCATTTATCTTTAAGTTTCTGAAGCTTTCCGTTTTCCTCAGCTTTTTTAAGAACTTCATTTACCTTTTCAACAAGGTCACTTCCTTCTGGAAAAGCAACAGCCATACCAGGTGAACTTGAAGTCGGATCGGCAAAACCAGTCAAGTTTTGTTCTTTAATGTAACCATCTGCCACAGCTTTGTCCATATATGCAACGTCAATTCGATTAGAAAGTAGTTCTTGAATTAAAATCGGTCCATCATCAACCGTCTTTAATTGAAAGTCAACAATCTCTTTTTTAATCTTTTCAGCACCCTCTTGCTGTATCGTGCCTAACTGAGTACCGACTTTCTTACCCTTTAGGTCCTCAACTGTTTTAATATCAGATCCTTTTAATGTAACAAACATTTCACCAGAATGATTATAAGGGGTAGAGAAATCAACGTTTTTGTCTCGCTTCTCGGTAGCTGACATCCCGGCAAGTACCATGTCTACGCGGTCATTTTGTAATGCTCCTACAAGCCCGTCAAATTTCATATCCGTGATCTTAAGCTCGTATCCTAGTTCACTCGCAATATAGTTTGCTAGATCAATATCAAATCCAACAATATCTCCTGAAGGATTTCTTGATTCAAAAGGTGCAAAGTCTGCCGATGTTGCCATTTCTAAAACTTTTTCTTCTTTTTTGTTACCTGTATTTTCGCTGTCACCAGCTGCTGACTTATCAGTATTGCCACAAGCTGCTAGTAGCACTGAAATCATGATTAATAGAATCGTCTTTTTCATTGTTGTCTTCCCCCATATAGTATTAAATTTTTTTTGGTATAAATATACCTTTTAATGTCTTATTATACCTATTTATGAATTTTAACAAATTAACACCCTTCTGGGAAGTACTATTTTCAAAAAAATAATTAATAGTTTTTTTAGAAATGTCTATCTACTCATAAACTCTATTAACCTTTCTCTGTTTATCACTAAGGGATTTTTTGGTAGTCGGCACTATATTCGTAGGTTTTGTTGTTTTAATCTCTCAATTGATAAGGCTCTTCCCTTAAGTTTTGTTGCTTTTAATCTTCGCAGTTGATGCAAAGTGCTAGTTAGTGAAAACTCTTTCGACGCCGCCGTTCCGGCAGAATACTTCGCTTTCCACGGGCACGGCCTCAGTCTCCTCAGAAGCAAAGAACGCTTCTTCCGGGGTCTTCGGACTCGTGCTGTTCCCGTAGGAGTCTTCGTATTCTGCCTTCACTATGAATCCTGTATTTTCATGGGACGTTTTTCCCCTTGAAAAGAAAGCTATCTAAGCTGCGGAAAAATGCGAGACTCCAGTGGGAAAGGAACAGTCTGAAGACCCCGCAGTGAGCGGTTTTTGCTCCGAGGAGGCTGAAGCGTTCCCCACGGAAAGCGAGTGTTTTTCCGCAGCGTTTTGGATCAGCACCAATTTAGTAAAGATTGGTAGGAAATAAGAACAGCTGTTACGTCGCAGTTTATCGAATTTGTGTCAAAAAGAACAATGTTTTATAAAACAGCCATTGATAAAAACTGCAACGTAACTTACCACTACGGAAATACAGCCCAATTTCCTTATCGTTGTAACACTGCTAAATTCTTCCTTGTCCTGTGGTAAAAGTACGTGTCTGAAATCCCCACGGCCCATGGAATTAACCGTTATACGAAAGTATCATTCGTCGCAGACCTTATAGAAAAAATAATCACCTTTAAAAAACAGCCAAATCAAAAACCCCTCTATCTAGTAGAGGGGTTTTCATTAAACTCTTTCTGCACTATTTCAAGCATTTGTTTGTTTTCTATTAGATCAAATCCTGTTGAAGCAAGTGCCATAACACCTTGCGAAAGGATTTTATGGGAATTATCGGTGGTCGTTGTATCTGCGAACTCAACTGTATGTGCGATAAGACTAGGGTTATCTAAGCCAATGTATGGATGAATTGCAGGTACTACCTGACTAACATTTCCCATATCTATGGAACCATACTGACCTTTTGGCTTGCTTACTTCCTTTATACCTGAGGCTACCAGGTTATCAGTAAACAGCTTTGATAAGGTTTTATTCGTGATCATATCGTCATAACTCAACTCGTAATTACTAATGTGAACATCTGCTCCAGTCATTAGTGAAGCACCCTGAGCAACTTTTTTCACTTTCTCAACCACTTCATTTAAATAGACACGGTCTTTAGCACGGACATAAAATTGAGCTACTGCTTTTTCAGGTACAACATTTGCAGCTAGCCCACCTTCTGTTATAATCCCATGAATTCGAACATCAGACTTTACATGCTGTCGCAATGCGTTTATTCCGTTAAACAGTTGGATAACACCATCTAGTGCATTGATTCCTTGTTCAGGAGCTGCCGCGGCGTGACTTGTTTTTCCTCGAAATTCAAATTGAATAGCATCCATCGCCAATGATTCTCCGCTTTCCGTGGATTCGCCTGATGGATGTAAAATCATCGCAGCATCAATATCATTAAATACACCTTGTTCTGCCATCGGTACCTTTGCCCCATTAGTCTCTTCAGCAGGTGTGCCTAACACTACCACTTTACCTCCGACTGTTTCTATAACCTTGCTCAAAAGAACGCCCGCACCTGCACCCATTGTTCCGATCATGTTATGTCCACATCCATGACCCACACCTGGCAATGCATCATATTCTGCTAAGTACGCAATAGTCGGGCCTGGTTTGCCACTATCATATACAGCTTTAAATGCAGTTGGTCTATCTACAATTCCAGTTTCTATTTCAAATCGATGTTCTTTTAAAAATTCTACTAGTAATTTCATCGAACTAAATTCTTGATCCCCTAATTCTGGGTTGTGATATAAATAATCACTCATTTCCCAAAGCTTTGCTTCAAGTGGATTTATATGTTCTGCTAAATTATCTTTCATACTAATCCCCCTAACCTTTACCAATTTATTTGTGTTAGGTTATTTTTCCATTAACCTTCGATCGCAAGTTTCGCTTCTAGTTTTTCCAGCATGTCTTTTGTCATTTTATCCAGGTCATACTCCGCTTTAAAATCCCATTCTTTCCTAGCTGTTGAGCAATCAATCCGGTTTGGCCAACTGTCTGCGATTTTTTGTCGAACAGGATCGACATCATAGCTAAGTTTGAATGTGGGAATATATTTTTGAATAGCCTTTTCAAAGTCAGCTGGTTCAACAGAAATTGAAGTTATATTAAAAGCATTTCGGTGCTCAAGTTTACTCACATCTGCTTCCATTAATTGTATGATTGCATTTAGTGCATCTGGCATATACATCATATCCATATATGTGCCTTCCGCGATATAAGAGGTATAGGATTTATTTTTAACTGCTTCATAATAAATTTCAACTGAGTAATCCGTGGTTCCGCCACCTGGTGGTGTTACATAAGATATCAGACCTGGAAAACGAACACCACGCGTGTCTACACCAAACCGTGAATAATAATAATCACAAAGTAACTCCCCCGCTACTTTATTTATTCCATACATGGTTGTGGGACGCTGAATTGTATCTTGTGGTGTTTCGTCTTTCGGCGTGTTTGGTCCGAATGCTCCAATGGAACTTGGTGTAAAAAACTGCAGATTTAGCTCACGTGCCACCTCTAGCGCATTGACAAGCCCACCCATGTTTAATTCCCAAGCTTTTTTTGGAATAGCCTCTGCCTTTGCTGAAAGTAATGCGGCCAGATGCATTAATGTGTCTACATGATATGTTTTGCAAACTTCAAATAGACGGTCATAATCTGTGACATCCACAATTTCAAAAGGTCCATCCACTTCGTTGTGATCATCCTTCTTACGTATATCTGTGCCAATGACATTTTCTTTTCCATACGTCTCACGTAGTTTCGTTACAAGCTCAGAGCCTATTTGCCCCAATGCACCTGTTACTAAAATCTTTTTCATCGTTAAACCCCCAAAAGTTCGTTTGCATTATTATTAAGAAATAACTCCCAACTCTTTACCAACTTTTTTATAGACTTGTAATGCATCGTCCAGCATTTCTCTTGTGTGTGCAGCACTTGGCATATTGCGTACACGCCCGGTCCCTTTTGGAACTGTAGGGAATACAATCGATTTGCAGTACACTCCTTCTTCATACAATCTTTTGCTAAACTTTTGTGTAGCTAGTTCATCTCCAATAATACATGGTGTAATTGGGGTATCACTGTTTCCAATGTCAAATCCTAACTTTTTCAATCCATCTTTTAAATACTCACTATTTTTCCACAGCTTTTCATTGAGTTCTGTGCTTTCCATCAATAACTCCACTGCTTTCGTACTTGCTACTGCGTCTGCTGGCGTAACTGCTGTTGAAAACAAAAACGGGCGAGAACGAACTTTTAGCCAATCAATCAGATTTGATTTTCCAGCTACATATCCGCCTACTACACCAATTGCCTTTGATAGGGTCCCCATCTGGAAATCAATCCTGTCCTGTAAGCCGAAATGTTTAACTGTTCCAGCTCCTTTACCCATTACTCCTGATCCGTGAGCATCGTCGACGTAAGTAATTAAATCAAATTCTTCAGCAATATCTACAATTTCTGGAAGTAACGCTACATCACCGTCCATAGAGAACACACCATCGGTAATAATCATGATTTTGTTGTAGTCTCCAGACTCAACCGCTTCTTTTGCTTTTTTACGTAAATCTTCCATATCAGAATGATTAACACGAATTATTTTAGCTTTTGATAAACGGCAACCGTCGATAATAGAAGCGTGGTTCAACTCATCAGAGAGGATAGCATCATTTTTGTCCATTACAGCAGAAATTGCAGCCATATTACAATTGAAACCAGACTGGTACGCGATTGCTGCTTCTGTACCCTTGAATTCAGCTAGCTTTCTCTCAAGCTCAATATGTACATCTAACGTTCCATTGATTGTACGAACCGCGCCCGCACCAACACCGTGTGAATCAATCGCTTCTTTAGCTACCTTCTTTAAGCGTTCATCTGTTGCAAGTCCTAGATAGTTATTTGAAGACAGGTTAATTAAATCTTTACCATCTATCTTAATAATTGGACCATTAGGACCCTCTACAGGTTCTATTTCATTATAAAGACCATTTTCTTTTAAGTCCGCAATATTTTCTTCTAAAAATGAATGTAATACTTTACTAGCCATAATTATTCCTCCTTATGTAAGCGCTCTTTTTTATTAAAATCGGCATGTTTACTGATGCTTTGCTAACAATTTTAATTACCTGCTTTTCAATAAAACCTATCATTAGCAGGAAGCAGTTCCTATAACAGTTTACCATATTTCACTAGTTATGTTTAATAAGTTACATATACAGGATTGAGTCAAGTACTTGTGGGAGTTTTTTTAAGTCCCTTATTTTGTATTGATTTAGTCTATTTTTTTGATAGCGGTTTCATATTTATAT
>NZ_JBMERP010000045.1:0-28221 GCF_049310925.1 Virgibacillus sp. DJP39
GTAATAGTTAGGCTGAGAGTTCGTCTTCCATCTGTTTCTTATAATCAAACCCTGCAATCTTCCCTTCCCTTTTACCAATTAAATAAAATACCACCCCAACTACTGCCCACACTAATAGGGTTCCTAGTACATGCAGAATCATGTTAAAACTAAAGTACAATAAAACTACTATTGCAAATATACCACATGTAAGTATCAATCCTTTGGCAGGTTTAAAAATTGCAGTATTAAATAAATCTTTTCTTATATAGGGAAGTAAAATCATAGCAAGCGAATGCCCAATATAAAGTATAAACATGCATTGCAATGCTATTTTCATAATGTATCCCATCGTATTTGTCCATAATAGTAAAAGTACCAAAAGTGTATTCATTGTTAGCGCAATATGAGGTGTACTAAACCTTGAGTTAACTTTAGAAAATATACTAGGAACGGCATGGTCTTCTGCAAAGCTAAACAAGATTCTGGAAACAACCATCATAAGACCATTTAAGTAGTTGCAAATGCCATTATAATACCTAATCCAACGATCCAGTTTCCTCCTGCTGGTAAATAAACCGCAGCAACATCTGCCATTGCACTATGAGAAGCTGCTAGTTTTTCATGGCTTATTACGCCAAATGCAACAAATGAAATCAAGAAATAGATGAACATTATTACTAATGAACCTCTAAACATTGTTCTGGGCAATGATTTTTGTGGATCTTTGATTTCACCTCCAGCTTGTGCAAGCTGCTCAAATCCAAAATATGAAAAAAACAAAATCGGTAGTACACCAATAAGTCCGCTCCAACCATATGGTAGCATAGGGGAGTAATTCTTGAAATCAATAAAAAACAAACCTGGTACAACTAGAACGACAATAGCAACCAGTAACAAGATGGTCATGATTATTTGGAATTTGCCGAACCACTTAACGCCTATCAGGTTTAAAACGTAAAATAAAAGAGTGAGAGCTGTTGCAAAGATCAGTGGACTTCCTATACCAATCATTGAGTATAAGTACTCTCCAAATGAAATAGCCATAATTGTCATCACACCAAGCATTGCAATGAATTGAAACCACATGAAAATAAATCCAGTGAAATGGCTTTTAAATGTACGACTTATGTGAATATAAGCCCCGCCAGAATGTTTCCCCAAAGGTGTGCTCAAAAAAATCATATAAGCAAGCGCTGATGATAATAATATAGGAAGTAAAATAATATAACCGAATGGCACAGCTGGACCGGCTTGCGCCCCAGCTTCCCCCGTAACAACAAACACTCCTGCACCAATCATGCCACCAAGCATTAAAGCATAAGCATGCCAACTACTTAAATCTCTTTTTAATTTTGGAATCATCTTTTTTCCTCCCTAAAATAATTAATACTTCTACTACATGACTTTGACCAATTTCTACTTCTGAAAAACGGACACATTTTACAGTGCTTAAAAAAACACTTATAACTATATTTTCACCAATATTTCAGATAGATCTTTCTTTGTTATATCAGGGACTTTACAATCTTTAGCAGGATAACCAACAGGCAAAACAACAAAAGGAACTTCATCTTTAGGTCGGTCCAACAGATCTCCCAAAAATTTCATAGGACTTGGTGTATGTGTCAGTGTGCATAATCCGGCATGTCGCAACGCACAGATTAACACACCGACTGCCATGGCTGAAGATGCTAAAGCCATTGAATTTTTTCTGATTAGTACACTGCCATCTATTAGTGAATCCTCTTCTAATTTCACTTGCTTTCTAAAAGCAACAATTAAATATGGTGCATCTGTTAAATGAGGTTTTTTCCAACCGGTGCCTAATGGACCTAGTGCGTCTTTCCACTCTTTTGATATTTTTTCTTCATACAGCTTCCTTTCTTCAGTTTCGGCAAATCCCCTTATCAACTCCTTTGTTCTTTGATCGCTGACTACGACTAATCGATATGGCTGAAGGTTTCCTCCTGATGGCGTTGCCGCGGCAGCTTGTAGAGCCTTATACAGTAACTGCTCATCTACTGGCTCTGTTGAATAATCTCTCACGTTTCTTCGTTTTTTAATAAATTTATAATAATTTTCTGCACGATGAATTAGTTCGTTATCACGCAGAAAAGTAGTTTTTTGAAACGGCGGCGCTAATGTATTCCTAGCTGGTTGTAGTGGTTGGTTAAGAATTATTTCTGAAAGCGGCTTTCTTCTTAGCTTAGGAGGTTGATAATCTTCTTTTCCATATCCAACTGCAATGAGTAAAAATGGCGATTCATTTTCTGGACGGTTAAGAATTGATTGTGTTGCCTCAACCGGTGTATGAACTAAGCTATTCAAACCAGTATTTTCTAAGGCGGATAACAAAAAACCAGAACAGATAGATATAGACTCCTGAACATAATAATGTTTGATTTTCTCTGTCGTACCATCTTCTTTTGTTTCAAGTCCATGATTAATTTTAAATAAGGCAATTAAATAAGGCGCTTCTTCTAGGTATTCTTTCTTTCCTAATACTGAATTTTCTTGTTTGAATTCCAAGGAAGATTGTTCCAATCTCTCTTTCTCTTCTCTTTCAGCAGCGATACGAATTTCTTTTTTGATTTTTTGATTTTTAATAAGAACAAAGGTCCAAGGCTGCTGATTTGCACCTGATGGTGATGTTCCAGCAGAACGAATTACATTTTCAAGTACCTTTTCAGGAACTGTTTCGTTTGAAAAACTTCTTACACTTCTACGATTCTCCATTAGATTTAAAAAACTATCTATTTTTTTCTGTTGTTCTTCGGCGTTCATCCGAATAAAATCCAGTTCAATAAAGCCTTTACTAACAGCCATTTATTCACCTCGTTTAGTTTTTTAAATATTAGATATATTATAAGGTAACCGATTGGTTTTGTAAACGCTTTCATTAATGGTTGATTCAAACTCCCTGACTCTAAAGGATAATTATCTTTGATAGAGAAGTTGTTACACTATAACTTTTCTTTTCGTTTCTCAACAAAGTAATCCTTTGAAACAAGAATTATTATAAAAACCATACCAAGTCGAATTTCGATATCAGCAACATTAAATATTGCTGGATATCCCTGAACGGAAATGAAATCGATCACATGACCTGAAAATAAGCGATTGACAAAGTTCCCAATTCCACCAGCAATTATAAGTGCACTTGCAATATACCACATGAACGAATGACTCAAATATTTTATTAATATATAAATTACAACACTAATCGCAATAAAGTTTAATAGTAGGACCAATGTAGGTCTACTTTCAAGAAAACCAAAACTCATTCCTTTATTATATAGAAGGCTCCAATATAAATATGAGATAACTGTTTCCTGTTTACCACCAATCATTAACGTATTTTCAGCCCATGTTTTTGTTACTAAATCGATTGCGAGAAAAATCAGCGTTACCCAAACAAACATTTTTTTCATTTTTTTATCCCCTTTTTCATTAACTCTACTATATAACAAGATATTTTCTTTGTAAGTTAGCTTACATACATTTTTTCTGTGAGGGCTTAACATAGGGTATGTAATAAGAAACTTAGTTTTATAGAGGAGTGTTTAGAATGGGAAAAATGATAGAAAAAATTTCTGCAGCAGCAAAAGGAATGCAAACAGTAGGTACTTCAAAAAATCATCAGGTTATCATAGATGAACCAGCACAAATGGGAGGACAGGATGAAGGAGCAAATCCATTAGGTACCCTTCTTATCTCTTTGGCAGGTTGTGAGAATGTCATTGCAAATATGGTAGCAAAAGAAATTGATTTTGACCTCCAAGGTATTGAGTTTGATGTGAAAGGTGAGCTGGACCCAGAAGGAATGATGGGTAAAGAAGGTGTTCGTCCTTATTTTCAAACGATTACTGTAAATGCACAGGTAAAGACGAGTGAATCAGAAGAACGCATTAAAGAGTTACAAGAAATTGTCGATACAAGATGTCCAATATTCACCACGTTAGAAGCTGCCAATACTGAAATGGTGCCAAACTGGACAAAGGCATAATATTTCCATAGAATAAGTGAATCTCAATAACAAGAAGGTAGAGAAGTTACTAAAACAAATCTACCTTCTTGTTACATTTAAAAGGAGTTGTTATAGATGGAGTGAAATTCTATCAAGGCCTTTGTCTTTGATGTTTATGGTACATTATTCGACGTTCATTCTGTTATTGAAAAGTGTGATGAATTTTTTGGTGGAAAAGGCACCGAAATCAGTAAAACATGGAGGGGAAAACAGTTAGAATACAGTTACTTGCGACAATTAATGGGGAATTACGAGACCTTTCACTCGGTTACAAGAGACGCTTTACGTTATGCTGTAAAAAAACACGATGAGCAACTTGATAAAATTTCAGAAAAAGAGCTTCTAACCGCCTATTTACATCTCACTACTTATCCCGAAGTGAAAGATGTCTTGGCACAATTACAAGACAAAAAAATAGCAGTATTCTCTAATGGTTCACATGATATGCTTGATCCTTTAATCAGACAATCGGAAATTTGCGATCTATTTGATGAAATAATTAGCATCGATGAAATAAGACAATTAAAACCGACCTTTGCCTCCTATGATCATGCAGCAAAAGTATTGAAAGTAAAACCCGAAGAAGTATTATTCATGTCTTCTAATGGTTGGGATATATCAGGAGCAAAAAACTACGGATTCCAAACCGCATGGATAAATCGACAAAACCTTCCCATTGAGGAATTGAATTTGGAACCAAATATTGTTTATCAAGCCTTAACAGGCATATTAGAATGGAAGTAATGATTAAAAGCTGATTTTGAGAGGAACGACTCTTAAAATCAGCTTTTTTATAATACTACCTTTAAATCCCAAGTCAAAAAATAACGTTAGTCAAAACAAGTTCCCTCCCCGGTGTTATGCTAATGTAACTTGCATAACCCTCTAGTAATTTCTTGGAAAACACCGCATTTTTACTTCTAATTACGATTAAACACGCATTTAATTTAAAGACAAGCTTTAAACAATGGGGGTAAGGGATGTTTTTACTTTTGATTAGACAAATCGTACTTGGTTTATCTATCGCTGCACCAATTGGACCTATTAACATAGAAATTATTAGAAGAGGCATCTATCAAGGATTGTGGCCTTCACTTCTTGTCGGAGCCGGAGGTATGACTTCCGATCTCTTCTTAATGTTCCTTATGTATCAAGGTCTATCAGGATTTCTGACGTTAAACTGGGTACAACTTATATTATTGATAGTTGGTGCACTAATTTTAACCTATACTGGCGTACAGAGCCTCATTCATAAAATAGATCTAATGGTGGATTCTTCTGAAAACAGGAGCGGCCGTTTGAGAACCGGATTGATCAGCTGTTATCTTACAGGATTATCCATAGCGGCTTTCAATCCCTTAAATATCCTGTTCTGGCTGGGGATTTATGGATCCGTGTTAAGTGATTCATTTGATAATGAAAATATAATAAAAGCATTTTACGTGAACAGCGCTATTTTTATCGGCATAGGGGTGTGGAACTTGAACTTGGCGCTAACCATTCACTTCAGCAAAACACTGTTAAATCCCAAAATCATGAAACTAATCAACCTAACAACGAGTCTAATTTTATTAGGATTTGGTATCCATTTTGCTTATGAGGCTATAGTTAGAATTAAAGCGTTCTTTTAGTATAAAGACCCTTTTTCATCTTCACCTTGTTTTTTTATAAGACCACCTAACGAATCATTATAGCATGTAGCCAATGTCTGAGGCTGCTGTCGGGTATGCAAATATCATCTTTTTAAGATTCTTTGTTGTCAATTCAAATTGAATAGCTGTAGCAAAGAGATTAATTAGTTCATCAGCCTCATGGCTAAGCAAATGCGCTCCGATAACTTGATCGTTCTCCTTATTTATGATTATTTTTGCAAAAGCAACCGCTTGATTTGTACGCTTATAGGTAAACCACTTGGTTGTGTCAATGGCATTCACTTTAAAATCAAGACCCTTTTCCGCTGCATCTTCTTCTGACATGCCCACCGTTGCCAGCTTAGGGAGCGTAAATACGCTGCTGGGCATTACTTGTTCGGTATAAGTACGATGGTTCCCTTTCAGTATATTTGAAGCTACTAAATGCGATTCCATACCAGCTACAGGCGTTAGCGGTGTACCCGGTGAATCCGAAACATCTCCGGCAGCATATACACGAGAATTACTGGTGCTTTGTAAATATTCATTGACTTCAATACCCTTTTTACTTTCATTCACATTTGCGCTTTTTAAATTCAGTGAATCTGTATTAGGCGTTCTTCCCGCTCCATGTACAACAAGATCAGCCATGAAATCTTTTGTTTCACTGCCCTGTTTTCCGGTTACGCTATAATGATCGGACATTTTTTCAATCTTATTCACTTCCGTTGAAAGATGGATTTGAATCCCGATATCCCTAGAATAATTCACTAAATGATCCACCAGGTCTTTATCAAAGCCTTCTAATGGCCGTTCTCCCCGATGTATAATGTGAACATTCGCGCCTGCTCTGGACGCAATATGTGCAAATTCAAATGAAATATAGCCACCGCCTACAAATACGATATCCTTTGGCAGTTCTTCAAGCTCTAAAAATTCATCGCTTAATGTAAAGTATTCACTTCCTTCAATCGGTAATTTAGCAGGAGAAGCTCCCGCCGCAATTAGAAAATAGTCCCCTTGGAGCGTTTCCTCGTTTACTTTTATTGTGCTTTCATCTATAAACGCAGCGTGACCATGATACGTGTCAATGCCTTGTTTCTTCAGCCCTTTTTCTTTCATTTCTGGAAAATCATCTGTAAATGTTTTTTTATAATTCATCAGATCATTCCAATTGATGTAAATATCTCCGTTAATACCCGATCCCTTCAATCGTTCAACACCATCCATATATTCCGTAATGCCCACCAGTATCTTTTTGGGATCACAGCCTCTTAAGGCGCAGGTTCCACCAAATGGACGCTCATCAATCATAGCTACACTCCAGCCGGATTTTTTGCACTTTGCTGCTGCAATAGACCCCGCTGTACCACTTCCTATTACTACCAGATCATATTCTTTCATCATTTGATTATCCACTCCTATACAGTGTTTTCCTTATATCTTCCCTCAATAAATCCCATATTAAACCATGTACCTTGTACATGGTTTAAATTTATTTTCATAACGTATTACCTATAGCAGGAATTGAATGCTCTTTAAGGAGCCTGGCAAAGTACATTGTATTGTATGATAACATTTCTATATGCTCTTGACTGAAATCATTATTCTTCCCATTTGCATCAATATAAGATGGACCAGGGCCAGCCTCACCTACCCAATAAGTGTCTACGTTTGGTGGGATAACAAATCCGATATGAGATAATCCGTATAAAATAGACGCAGATGCGTGTTTTGCACCGTCTTCATTCCCGGTTACAATGACTCCCCCTACTTTATTGTAATAGATTGCTTGGCCCTTCTGATTTGTTTCACCACTACTACCATATAGACGTTCAATGGCAAGTGTTGCTAAACTGCTTTTTTCCCCTAACCATAGAGGCGTTCCTATTATTACAATATTAGCTTGTTTCACCTTTTCCAAAATCATCGGCCACTCATCTCCATCCCCCATATCTCCACTAATCCCATATGGTATATGATATTCTGCCAGCCGAATACTTTCAGTTACGACTCCTTCATTCTCATAAATCTTTCTCGCCTGTTCAAATAGAGCTTCTGTGTTAGACACTTCATTACTGTCTTTTAAAGACGCATTCAAAAACAATACTTTTAAATTACTCATTTCATACTCCTCCTCTAAATTTGCACTAATTATATATACCCATTAAATAGTCCTTGAAATCCTAACTCATCTAATCATGTAATCTAGCTTACATTTCTTTTAATTATTTACGTTTACTTACATTAAAAAGTAAGATTTAAGGGTACTATACTTAGGGATGAATTTTATTAAAGGAGGAATTTTTATGTCAGTATTTGAACTTGGTAAACCGGTACCAGATTTCACATTAACAGCAGTATCTAGAGACAACTATCACTTTGAAAATTATCGAAAGCAAACGGGTGGATGGCTTCCTTTTTTGCTTTAATTAATGCTTGTCCAATGTTGGAAAAGTGTATTACTTTTTCATTCAGTTTTTTACCGTTTCGCTTCTGAATTTCTTAGATGATCCCAAATTGTATTTTCTCTTTGGGGATAAAGACCAAAAGAAGAAAAGTCAACATTAATTTGTTTTGCTATGAATGTAAAACCGAATCTGATATATCCTTTATATGAGTGTATAGCCATCCTGGATAGCGAAGAATAGATAATTGAACCGCAAACCCTATACGGAGTAAAAAAGCAAACCTGAAATTGCTCAAGGATACATGGCTTGATTTATCAGTCCTTACAGCCAATTCTTAATTACGGTAAAGCACTCATCAGGATGAGATGTTCGGAAGGCACGATAAAGTTACGTCACAGTTTATTGATCTTGTGTACTATTTTTATACTTTATTTCCTTATAAAAAATCTACTGACTTTTCTTTTAACTCCCACCAAAATTATAAATACTTCTTGCCTACAACTAAAAGGGTTCATCGCAAAATTGATGGCCTGCCAATAGAATGATATTCAATTTCATAAACCCTCATTACATCTAAATCAAAACAATTCCTTCCATCAAAAATAATTGGTATCTTCATCAGCCGTTTAAATTCAGACAGATCTATTTGCTTAAATTCTTCCCACTCCGTTAAGATAAAGACCACTTCAGCATCTTTGACTGCAGTTTGAAATGAATCTGCATAGTTAACTCCCTCTGGCAATGTCCGCTTCGCAGTCTCGTTTGCAACCGGGTCATACACAATGATTTCTGCTTTCTCCGCAATCAGCTTATCAACCACAGTTATAGATGCAGCCTCACGCATGTCGTTTGTATTAGGTTTAAATGCCAGACCTAATAGGGTAACACGTCTTCCTGTCAATGACTTAAAGCGTTGTTTGGCCTTTTCCACCAGCAAATCCTGCTGATTATTGTTAACCTTTACCACTGACTTTAGCAATTCAAAATCATGTTCAACATTACCGGATAGCTGAATAAGCGCTTTAGTATCTTTGGGGAAACATGAACCGCCATATCCAATCCCTGCTTGCAAGAATTGATGACCTATTCGTTTATCCATTCCCATTGCACTTGCTACATGGTCGACATTAGCACCTACCTTTTCACAAATAGTTGCGATTTCGTTTATAAAACTAATTTTTGTTGCAAGAAAGGCGTTGGAGGCATACTTAATCATTTCTGCATCTCTTAGTTCTGTTTTTACAATAGGTACATTGAATGGTCTGTTAACTTCTTCGATAACTCCAGCGGCAAAGTTATTAGTAGCGCCTATAACAATACGGTCACCGTTAAACGTATCATGTATAGCTGAACCTTCGCGTAAAAACTCTGGATTTGAAACAATCTCAATGGAGACTGGATGGACCAGATTTTCTTCTATCAACTGTTTCAAAGTTTCACTTGTTCCTACTGGTACGGTTGATTTTGTTACTACTATCACGTCTTGACTAATTGTTTTAGCAATATCGATCGAGGCTTCTTTTATATCGGTTAAATCCGTAGTACCGTCTTTATTCTGCGGGGTCCCGACGGTTATATAAATAATCTCGGCTGTAGAACATCCGTTATCAATATCGTTCGAAAAAGATAAATAACCGGCTTCCAAATTCTTGATTATAAAGGCTTCCAAACCCGGTTCGTATATAGGTGACTTCCCAGATTGGAGCATTTTAATCTTCCCTGCATCCTTATCAATACAGGTTACATGATGACCTACTTCGGCAAGACTGACACCAGTTGCCAACCCAACATATCCAGAACCAACAATTGCGATACGCAAAACCCTTCACCCTTTCGCTACTGTTCTTTTTTACCAGTCCATTCATAGAGTGAAATCTCCCCATAAACTGGATTAAACAATGAATTCGACTGAAATGTTTCTATTTTTTTTATTCGATTTTGAACAGCGTACTCCTGTTTTTCAAATCCTTTTATAACCTGGTCTGTCAGAAAAACTTTTATTTTTTTATTAGATGGCAGTTCAATTTTAAAATATTCATATGTAAATATTTCCTTATGCTGATAAGGGACTTTTAAAAATTCCATTACACGGGATTCTTCCCATGTGTAAACCGTTATCGGACCTGTTTCAGCAATTTCTGTTAAGTAATTCGTAAGCTGATACACCGCGGGAGGCTGATTGGTCTTTTCAAATATGAGGTGACTTCCGTGAATACACTGCAGCGAAATCAGGACAACACAAATACTATTTAAACTTTTTGTCTTCATACACCGGCACCTGAAAGTGCTTTTCAGCAATAGAAAGACAAATAATCCTGTTAACGGAAGAATGTGTCTTGGTTTGTCCACATTTTGAGCAAACAGCACCCATAAAAAATAGGCAACCCACATGAATATTAACCAACAGGTGAATGGATCTGTGTCACATTTTTTACGCTTCAGGCAAAAAACCAACAAGCCAAGCAAAAGAATATATATAAGAGCTAACGGAAGGGATTGGACAAACAGACCTGTCCATAAAAAATTATGAAAAATAAGCTTATACAGTCGCTCTACAAGTGGCATAGAGTCTGCTGAAATTGCTCCACCCCACTCAGTAAAGTGCCCCCCCACAAAACCAACAGCTAGTTCAATGAACGCTGACAATCCCCCTGCAGACATTATTAGACCACCTATCCAAATGAATTGCAATAATGCCGCAATAATAACCTGCAGGAAGATGAATCGAACAAATGCAAACCATTCGCTAAAATGCTTGTGATAAGAGTACCACAATAATAAAATCCCAATTCCAAATGGAATGTAAGATAAACGAATCCCCATTAATATGCTAAAAAATACTAAAGGAACAACTGAAATCCAAAACACTGGTTTTTCTTTTGCTACCCGTAAACTCCATATAAACCACCACAAAACTGCAACAGCAGCAGCTTCACTCATAGGGTCAGTACTTAACACCCACATGTAGCTCATGGAATAGATACTAGCAGTTATAAGAAAGTTCGCTCGTAAGTTAACATAACTTTTTAAGATAAGAATGATTGGTACAACTGAGGTAACTGCCATAATCGTATTAAAGATAGAAAGAGCTTGAACGGAATCATTAACTAAATGATTAAATAGCATTCCACCCAATATGAAATATGGGTACCCTGGAAAATGAGGCTGCATTTGATACAAATCAAAGTTTGTGACAGCCAGTGCAAAATCCACTTGATCCCATGAACTAGCAAAAGGGCTACTGTAAAGCAGTCTAACATAAGAAACACAACAAACAAATACTATAAACAATCCCCAATAGATATACAGCTTTTTAGTATTTTTCATTCTTAATTTAGACCCTTTTCTTCATATATTCGAGATTGATTCTGTATTGGAAATAAAAACAAGACGCAGCGTCTCACGTCTTGTCTGAAAGTTTGTTTATTTGTATGCATTTTTTCCTTGGTATCCACCGGCGTACACTTGCTTCGAGTATGTTTCTTTGATACTTGCCTCTGCCTTAGCAGAACCATACTTCACTTTAATTATCATATAAATAACAGCAAAATAACCAAGATAACCAATCATTTCCTCTATCGAAGGCATAGAAGAGTATCCAAAGAGTGCCTTCAAGAAGATACCTACTTCACCAGAAAAAATTGGCTGTATTCCTGTGTCCCGGACGAAATGTGTATAATCAATCGGATGCTCAGGCAATAAAAATGTAATATTGTATACATGTGGCATGATGCTTCCAATCAGCTTAACATCTTGCATCATGGAAATACCTTGTACGAGCAGCCCTGCAGCGATCAATACAATAAAAATGCTTGTAACCTTAAAGAAGGATTTAAGTGGGATCCGGACTGTTCCTTTAAAGAAAAGGTAACAAACACCAGCGGCAATAACAGCACCTGAAATCGCCCCCCAGCCTTGAAGGCCTTTCTCAATATCGCCACCTGTGATAGCTGCAAAGAAGAATACTGTTTCCACACCTTCACGAAGGACTACCAGGAAAGAGTGTACAACCATCCCTACCACATTTCCTGTTGTAACAAAGTGTTTCATTTTCCCTTCCGTTTTCCCCTTCATGTCTTTACTGTGTTCTGCCATCCAAAACACCATTTGTGTTAACAGAACAGATGAAACAAGCATAATTCCTATTTTTAAATATATTTCGCTTCCCATTGCAGCAAACCCAGTAAAAACCACCTGAAAAAGCATAGCAACACCTAAACTTGCAAGTACTGCCAGGCCAGCACCAAGCCAGACATACTTTGTAAACTTTTTATTATCAGTTCGTTTTAGATATGTAGTAATTATCCCAACGATTAATAAAGCTTCCAGTACCTCACGAAAGGTTATTAATAATGCCTGAATTTCCAATGTAGTTCCTCCTCATTTGGGAATCCTCTACTTACTGGTTTTTCTTTTCACAAAATAGATAACTGTTCCCGCTATTACTAGCACTATTACTAAAAGCGGAATCCAGTTTCTCCAATCTGAGTAATCTGTATATTCATCTCCAGAACGAACCTGTTCATTTTCTAACTCCTGCTCTGTCTGGCTCTTAGTGAAATGTCCAACATCAAACGCTTCAATATTAAACAGTTCCTTTAATGAATCTAAGATAACTTTCTTATTTTGTTTAAATTGTTCTATGTCTGATGGCTTTTCCCCTACACCAAAAAGTCCGGGATTTCCTAAGGACTCAAGCGTAATATCAAATTGATTTTTAATTTGTTCATCAAGTTCTGAGTCAATTTCCCTGACAGCTGGTGAAAGTGCCTGATATGTAGCAAAACCTTTTGCTAGTATCTTTTTGCTCTTATCAAATTCCTCAAAGCTCTTTTCGACTGCTATTAACCGTCTCGAAATATTTAAAGCCAGTAGTTTCTCCATATTTTGAATAGTAGACTGTTTATCTTCACTATTGAGAGGATCAAGAATAAACCGAGAAGCATCTTCTCCCATGTGCATGTCTATTTCTTCTTTTACAGTTAAGAAAAGTTCTTTAGCTTCCTCGTAATTTGGCGGGGATTCATTTAGCTTTACCACCATTTTCTTGTAAACTTCTGCTATTTTTTCTTTATTTGGATCTCCATAAGAATAAGCAAAAACGTTTGTTTGAATAGTTAGAGTAAAAAGCATAAGAACTAGTAATGATAAACTAATTTTTTTCATGAAAACATCCCCTATTCACTATAAATGATAATGATTATCAACATCAATGTCAATCATTAATTTTGTTAGTAGCCTGTTTTTTCTGTAAATACGTGAGCAATTGGGTCGATTGTGACCTTTTTGTGACGCTTCCCCATTTCCTGAACCATAGCTGGAAACACAGAAGTCATATATGCTTTGAATTTTATAAAGGATTGACCTTTTGATCTTACTTGATATGTAATTGGTATTTCTTTTACCCTAAATCCTTTTCTTACCAAATTAAGCGTAAGCACTTGAGCATAATTATAATCGTGAATAATTTCGGCGTGTTCCATCGCTTGCTTTGAAAAAGCTCTCATTCCTGATTGCCCATCATAAATCCATCTTCTAAGGAGGATAGACTGCAGGAAAGTGAAAAAATAGTTCCCTAATCGTCGATGAAGCTTCATCCCTTTAATAGTTCCTAAAAATCTCGACCCCATCGTATAATCAACTTCTCCCATTAGAATAGGTTGAATAATTTCTGGTATTTCATCTGCCGGATACTCATTATCCGCATCGATCATCACAGATATATCAGCTCCTAATTGGTAGGAACGTCTTAACCCTTCTCTAACCGCAGCACCAAGACCCCGGTTATTTTTGAATGAATGGATATAGTCAGCACCTGATTTCTTCGCAGTTTCTACTGTTCGATCACGTGAACCATCATCAATCACAAGAACTTTAACAGTAATCCCCGGATGAAAATGCCTGGGTATTTTACGAATTACCTGACCAATTGAATCTTCTTCATTATGTGCCGGCAAAAATACGATAACATTTTGCTTCATAGTTGTTCTTCCTTTCTTAAATTGAAAGCTTCTTCTAAAACGTCTCCCCGGCTATGGCTAGGATATGGAGCACCTAATAAATAAGCAATAGTAGGAGCTATCGAGGTAAGACTATTCTTTTTTTCAACCTTCTTTCCTTTTTCGATACTAGGTCCATGCAAGAAAAATGGTACAAATCGTTCCCCTTCATCAAGATGACCATGCCCTCCAATACCGTCAGCTTGTCCATGATCAGCACAAATCAATAGAGTCGTATTTTTCATGTAGCCTTTAGCTTCCATCCAGGCAACATATTCCTCTATTAGATGATCTGCTTCCTCTATTTTTTGAATATATTCATCATACAGCACCCCTCTGCTGTGCCCTGTTTGGTCTGTACTGATTAATTGGATAGTAAAGAAATCTAAATCTTCAGCCTCCATCGTTCGTTTCGCTTTTTCAATAATATTTCGGTCAACTGTATCGTTGTGCCCAACTGCTGTATAGGCTTCAACATCATCTCCCATCGAATCAATCAAATGAGCAACACCTAGAATTCGCCCTCTTTTGTTTATTTTTCTTAAAGAATCAAAAATAGACTCTACTTTAATTCCAAGATTCCAAACCATGTTTGACTTAATGCCGTGTTCTTTAGGATAAGTACCTGTCATCATCGAGGAAAAGCAAACGACTGTTCTAGCGGGATACACTGTTTCCATTTGTGTATATTCCGTTCCGTCGTTCCTAAGTTTATCTAGAAATGGAGTATTAGCTTCCTGAAAGCGTTCCTTCCTCATTCCATCGATCACGATCATAACGACTTTGTTATTAATTGGTTGATTATTTTCTTTCACATTGTCGGTATATGTAAGTTTCTCTGTAGGTTTCCAATCAAAAAGATAATAGTGCAGAACCCAGCTTAATACAGCTATACTTATTAAGAACCAGATATAATTACCGAAATTAATCGTTAATCCTGATGACAATTGAACATAAAATAGATTCCAAGTAGATAAAAGCAGCAAAAACTTAGGAAGCTGTTCTTGAGCATTTCCGCTTGTCGAGTCACTATTCTTCAGGACAAGCTTCCAAAACCGTGTGAAATTTAACCAAGTTGTACCAATTCTTAAATGATAATAAAAAGTGCCCCAGAAGAAAATAGTAAAGAAAAAATACAGGCCCAGAGCAAAGAGTAACAACGATAGACTAATAGACCCCCAGACCATTAAATAGATAACGAAAGGAATCCATAAATAATTTCTCAGCATCAGTGGAAAATCATAGTGATAATAGATTATGAATAATGGCAGTGTAAGTAAAAAAGCAAGTCCGATTGTCATCCAAAAGGTTGCGCTTCCCCATCCCTGTATAT
This sequence comes from Virgibacillus sp. DJP39, assembly GCF_049310925.1. NCBI lineage: Bacteria > Bacillati > Bacillota > Bacilli > Caryophanales > Bacillaceae > Virgibacillus > Virgibacillus sp. DJP39. The sequence continues at coordinate 15,384 of NZ_JBMERP010000045.1, forward strand.
AAAACAGCAGCATTGTTCCAACAACAAAAATTGGTGTAAAAGGTTTTCCCTCGTTTAATAAATTCCAGCATCGTGCAGCAATGACTTCAAACATAGATGCATGTTTCACGTTATTCTTCCTTTCTTTTCAGCCAATTAATCAGCTTTAACCATGAAATTGGTGCAAATAATAATAAGTAGATTCCCATAACATAAGAAAACAAAAATTTAAACCCGTGAGTAACGATTGCAATCGTATAGGACTCCTTTAAAGGAACTGCAAAGACCGTTAAGGCAAAGCTCATAAAACTTTCATAAGTCCCTATACCGCCGGGCGAAAAATGAAAAACCTGTCCAGCTATCGTAAAACTGTTCACCCAAAGCGACGAAAGATAGGATAGGGAAATCCCAAACTGTGAAGCAACAGAGAATAATACGATTGCCTCTAAACACCAGCTCAACAAAATAAGGCAGATTATCATAAACCCAGTACCAGACCATAAAATCTGCTTTATTGTTTTTAGATAGGAAAAAATCATTTCCCTCCACTTGTATTTTTTTATTAGCACTAAGATAATAATTATCCCGACAATACCCAATACACTAAAGACAAAAAGAAGGGACATCTTTATCCCCAAATAGAGTGCACCTCCTAATGCAATTGCACCCAATAAGAAGAGATCTATTAAACGCATAACCACCACAGATTGAATAGAAGCTGCCCATCCTACCTTATTCTCCTGTGCAAGATAGCCTATCCGAACAAGATCCCCTGCTTTAACAGGAAGAAGGTGATTCAGAACCAAACTATACAAAACTCCGTCAAAATAAAGCTTAAACCCAATACCTTTTCCAACATATAACTGCCATACTTTTGCTTTTATCAAAAAAGCAAAAAAATAGGAAAGTGTCATAATGGAAAGCAGAAAAAAATTACTTAGGATTTCACTTGCCTGGTTTAAAATATAACGAAAATCAAATGCGTAGGCGGTTACCCAAATAAAACAAATTGCTATGAGTAATTTCGCTCCCTGCATGATGTACTTGTTCACTTTGATCAAAACCCTTTTACCCAATGGACCGTTTTCTCAATGCCTTCTTCGATCGTTACCTTAGGCGCGTATCCTAGTAGTCTTTTTGCCTTTCCGATATCAGACCATGTCATCTTAACATCGCCGGTTCGTTCCAGTTTTTGAACAACCTTCATGTTTGGAAAATGCCGCTGAAAGACCTCTAAAAGTGCAGGCATTGAAATAGGCTTTCCAGAACCAAGGTTAAATATTTCTGTTTGGTGGCTGGTATGAAGTAAAGCTTTAATTCCTTGTATAATGTCGTCCACATAGGTATAATCACGCGCTGATCCTTCACCATATACTTCAATGGGTAACCCTTTAGATAGTCGGTCAGCAAATATAGGTATGGCCATATCCGGCCGAGCCCACGGTCCGTATACTGTGAAAAAGCGTAATATAGATAGCCGAAACCCATACAAATGCTGAAATGTATGGCAAAAGGACTCCGCTCCATATTTGGCAGCTGCATAAGGTGAAATAACTTGTCCATTCGCCATTTCTTCCTTAAGGGGTTGATCACCTTGTTGCCCGTAAACAGAAGAGGAGGAAGAAAAAATAACGTGTGATACACCTGTTTTTCCACAACATGTGAGCACATTGATTGTTGCTTTTATATCATAATCAACATAGGATAACGGATATTTTATTGAATAAGAAACCCCTGGCAAGGCTGCAAGATGAATAACAATATCAAACTTTTTAGTTTGAAAAACCTCTAAGCATTTATCCATATGAAATAAGTTGACTTCATGAAATTCAAAGACACCTAATTTTTTAATTTCTGCTAACTGTTGCTTTTTTCGCTCTTTAGAGTAATAACTGTCTATGCTATCAATAATTGTTACATCATGTTTTTTTCTTATTAATTCTTTACAGACGTGGCTGCCAATAAAACCCGCACCGCCTGTTACCAAAACCTTCAACTAAAATCACCTCTAATATTGGAAAAACCCTGTTCCCTTCAGAACAAGGTTTCACATCTCATCAAGTTTAGCTGTTTTACTTTGTATTTTCAATTACGGTTTTAAGTGTTCCCTCAATCTTCTCCAATACTTTCATTGCTTTTTCTTTTTCTCCTGCTTTCGCTGCATCTAAATAAGATTGGGCTTGTTCCGTTAATTCAGTAAAAGCTTCTTTACCTAAGATACGTGTAATATCAGTATCTATCATATCAATAAACAAAGCGCCTTCAAGAGCTGTGATAACTGATTTATCTTTCCCCCAGTATTCTTCACTTTCTTCATACTCGTGAAGTGCAATTTTTGAAAAACCGCGAACAAACGCATTGTTTACAACTGTTGGGTCCAGCTTGGTTACATCTTTTTCTAAATTGAACTGACTTTCGATTAAGGCAGCTTCTTCTTTTGCATGTCGAGTTAAATAACCTGTTAGAGATTGATAGAATGCCCATCCTTCAGCCTGTTCCACTTTTGCATGAGCAACATCTTCTTTCGCTTCTTTTGCTGCTTTTGTTGCATATCCGTGCGGAAGTGCGCCAGATGCTAGATAGAATGTTTTCATGAGCGTCTTATCAACCACTTGCTTACCTAATTGGAACCCTAGTAAATCGTCATTCTCAACTGCTTTTTCAATTTCGTTAAACCCTGCTTCAATCTGATCTACCATATTAGTAGAATATGCATTGTCTCGTTTACTGACTGTTCCTTTTAACACTGCATAAAATTCCTTAGCTTCTTCAATTTCTTTATTTACTTCTGCCGAGTCTCCCCAGTACTCCTCTACTTCTTTAAACTCATGTTTAATCGTTAAATAGAAAACTTTTTGAGTCAGCTTATCAAAGATTTGTTTAACAATATATCCGTCTAACTCCCCTGCTTTACCAGCTTCTAATGCAGCTACAATTTGTTGGTCAACTGCGCTGTCTTGCTTTTGTACCAAAGGTTGTAAGTCACTCTTATAAAGATCAATCACAGCTTGGAAATCAACTTCTTTACCTTCTTTTGCCTTCGCTAGCTCCTTAACGCCTGCTTTATACGCAGAAACATCACTCGCTTTACTTTCACTAGAATCAGAATCCTTACTTTTTTCCGTTTCCTCTTGGTTCTTTTGATCTTCTGGTTGCTTCGCTTCCTGTTTGTCATCGCCCTGCGCTTGAGCATTTTCATCATTTTGTCCGCATGCCGATAAAACTAGTCCTAAGATGACCATTAAAATAATAAAATTCCCTTTTTTAAACATGATGTTTCCCCCTGAGTATGTATTTTTTGTAGTTGATAATGAATATCAATTTCAATTATAACTATATCGAGAATGATTATCAATGTCAATCTTTTTTGGGTTTATTTGTTACAAACTTTTCGCTTTCTTATTACACTAAGTATTATCCCCTGACATAACGGATGTATTGATTTCCGACACGGGCAGTCACTTTCACAGTGTCTTCTATGCCACCGGGCGCGGCCTCCGCTCATACCACTTATGAAAGTGCTTTTTTAATGCTTTTATGCTGAAAAGGTCGATCATAATCCGATAAGTAGCTATATGGATCACTTCGATTTTATTTTCCATGCGTATATCAGCCTCCTCGGGGAAAAGCGTTGCCGCGGGGGACCCACCACGTGCTGGAAGACCAACTCCAACTGAGTTAAGAAAAAATGATTCAATACATTAGTAAAAATTTAAAATAAACGATTACATTTATACAAAAGTAAGGGTGCACCAAATCTATCTTTGGTACACTCTTATTCATTAGGTGAATTTATTTACTTATCTGCGATGTGATGCTCCATACCGTATTGTCATAAACTCGGCAAGATCTTTATCCATACTCACCAAGTCGTCCCGATTTAATTCTGTTGTTGACTTTTTCCCCATCACTTGGATAGCATGTTTCATTTCAGTCGTACATGAATTTAGAAAGTTTGCTAAATCCTTCGCCCCTTCTTCCACATCGAATTCATCTTTCAATTTTCCAGAATAAAGTGCTAATTGTGGTGGTGGATACTTAGGCATTGCTTTGGCCATTTGACTCTGTAATGTTGCCATTAAAGCAATCGAACCTATGTACACAGCGTCTGCACCAATTGCCAATGCTTTTAAAAAATGTCCTGGAGTAGTTAATCCACCGGAAGCAATTATTTGAAACTTATCTCTTATGTTGTTCTCAACCAGCCAATCAACTGCTCTTACTAGTGAATGCAAAGCAGGTAAGCCGACATCGTCTTCAAGCGTTGTTGGTGCGCCTGCTGTACCTCCTTCTGATCCATCAACTACAATGTAATCAGCATTTGTTTTGGCAAGGACTGCTAAATCAAATTCAATAAAATCCGACCCTGCAATTTTTACACCAACCGGAACATCGTGTTTGCTTTTTATTTCATTAACTAGATTGACAATATCTTCACTCGTTTTAACATTTGGAAAAGTAGGCTTTATAGTTGAATCTTCACCCTCTTTTAAATCCCAAGTAGCTCGTAAATGATCGCCAATATTATCTGCCTTCGTTGTAATTTCGGAAGCTCCACCCCACGCACCTTGGCCAAGTTGTACTTCAATTGCATCCAAATGTTTTAAATCCGAAATCTTCATCCTCATTCCACGATTATATTGTCCAATTAATAAGTTTGCATTGTCTCGTTCTTCATTTGTTAACCCCGATTCCCCCGTATTTGTTGATGTTCCAGCCATTGAAGTTCCTTTGGCTATAGCCATTTTCATCGGTAAACTTAGTGATCCTCCATAGGACATACCAGTAAGCATAATAGGAGTGTCTAAATTTAGAGGTTTTTTGGAATTTGGACCGATGGTAGTTTTGGTTTGAACCGATTTTTTACTATCTGTTGGAAGCTGATGGATTTGCCTGGGATTCAGTAAAATCTTTTCCCAAGGTGATAAGACAATCGGACTTCCAATTGGACGCTTGATTTCTTTTCCTGTTTGAGCTCTCATTCCGGCTTCCATAATAGCTCGAGGTGTTAGTTTTTCAGCAATCGTCGTCATTAAAAAGGGATTCTCTTCATATTTACTTGTCAACATATTTTTCATCGCGGTATCCATGGTTGGATCCATTAGCCACATCATCATTTTCTCAATCATTTCCTTGTACCTCCTTTCAAAATTAATATTCCCCTGAAAGGCGACATCATTCATTAGTTTCATGAAAAAGAAAAAAGCAGACATTAGTAACGCCTGCTCCAGTTTCATCTATTCATTTAAAAATCCTTTTCTAGTTTTACGCCCAATCCTTCAGCCATTCGATTTACAAAATTAAAGTAAAATGTGATTTGGCAAGCATCTAAAATTTCTAAATCACTGCAGCCTAATTTCTTAAGATGATCAACATCCTCGTCTAACACAGAATGAGGTTTTATCGTTAACTTAACAGCATAATCAAGTATAGATTTTGTTTTATCATCTAAATCAGCTTTTTGATAATCTTCTTTTACCTGTATCACAAGTTGCTCATCTTTTGTTAATAAATGGAGCGCCGCCCCATGATGCTCTATTCAGTAAAAGCATTCATTAGTTGAAGAGACAACAGTAGCAATCATTTCTCTAGTTTTACGCTTTAAAGGAGATTTGCCAAACATAATAACCTTATAATATTCTAGATGTGCTTCTAGTGATTTAGGATTTAATGAATGGATTTTTAAAATGTTCGCCATTCTGCCTTTAAATTCATCATATAATTCGCTTAACTTCCCCTCAGCGTCCGCTGCTTCTATCATTTTTATTCGTGAATCCATTATTGACCTCCTCCACTCATTTAACACAATTATAGCAATTTGAAGAGCAGTAAGCAGTAATCCAAGATAAACCAGATCAAAAAGGGCATATTTAGTGTGGTTCAACGTTTTTAAAAGTAAGCTTAATTACAGATAAGTTTCCATTATTACGATACAATAGATTATAACTTTTGCAGTTCTATTCCCTTAACTCTTTTTATATGTTGTTCTTTTAATCTATAATTCTAAAATTTCTGGAAAACTTAACGTTTTCTTATCCTTTAATAATATGGGAAGCGTCTGATCCTGTATATATATTTTATATTTACTGATTTCCTCTCTATCAAGTATATTTATCGTATCAAACGGTATATTACAATCGTTTAAATATTCGATTGATTTTTGACATTTATGACAGCTATCAATAATAAATAAAAGGTTTTTCATTTTTATAACCACCCCTATGCATATAATAGTATGTTATATACTATTTTTCTGTAAGGCAGGTTACATCATGGGTATGAGCTATATCCTTTATACTTAAAATAAAAGGAGATTGTTAAAATGGAACAAAAATTAATGCTTTTATCTCAAATTGATTTATTCGAAGAGCTTCCAATGGAAGAATTAAAAATAATCGATCAGGCAAGTTTGATGAAACCAATAAAAAAAGGCACAAAAATTTCAGATCCGATTTCCCCTATTCAAGCTTTATTTTTATTAAAAAAAGGGCAAGTCCGTTTATACCGGATTAATAGTGAAGGAAAAGAATTTACAGTTGACATTTTGTTTGATGGGAATATTTTTGGTGAAACTGCTACTCTATCTTTAACAGATGATCAAATTTATGCCGAAGCAATGACCGATTCCTATCTATGTGTTCTTGGGAAAGATGAGTTTGAAAAATTCATCGAAAAAAACCCAAAAATAGCTCTTAAATTTATTAATATTTTATCTGCCCGATTAAAAGAAACCTACAGTATGAGCGAGAAGCTCGCACTTGGTGATGTTCAATATCGTATTTTGCATTTACTTCTTAAACTCAGTGAAAAAACAGGAAAACGTAAAAATGAATGGCAAACTGTAGAAATGAAACTGACTCACTTAGATGTTGCCAATATGGTGGGGTCAACTCGGGAAACAACAAGTGCAGTAATTAGTAAGCTTAAAAAGAAAGGAATAATTAGAAAAGGTGTCCGCCACTTAGCAATACATGTAGATCTGGCGAAAGAAATGCTTAATGACTAATAATAGCCTAAATGCTTCTAATGAAAGCCAGTTAGGGATAGACCATCTATCCCTAACTGGCTTTCCATGTAAAATTTTATAAAAGATTTAACAGAAACTTTAGGAAACACTTTTATCTTGCTTACTATTTTTCAACCCTAGTAAAACTACTAATGCGACGACAATCACATAAAAAATATGTGTGCCTAAACTCATAAGCTGTTCTGGTTGCAGGGCATTCGCGAAGTTTGTACCCATTCCCATCATCAATGGCATCATGACTAAGGGACCTATAATCCAAATAATAATACCATACAGGATTGATAACAAAAACAAATGCATTTTAACAGTCGCAAGAAAACCAAAACCTAAACCAAAAATGACACTGATTATCATGTGTACGATCCACCCTACTGCAAGACTCTTACTTCCTGCCATGGAAGCAATCATTTCAATTTGGCCCATAGACTGCATCATGAAGCCGAATAGGACACCTCCAATAATTCCTCCATAAACACCAAAACGCAATGTTTCCTTTAATGTTCTTTCGTTGTTTCCTGTCATTTTGAATCCACTCCTTTTCTTATGATTACATTCAGATTATAATTAATCACAAGAAAATTCTGTAATATAGAATACAAATAAGTAAGCTTATTTTTCGGCCTCCAAAAACAGGCTTCTACAGATGTGGCATGAGATTCAAGAGAATATTTCTTTATAATAGTTTTGTTCGCTGTTTGGATAAATCTCCAAATCCTGTATTTCACCTCATACATTACTTTTTCTATTTCTATCCACTTAATAACTAGTTGACGATACTCACCTAAAAACTTTACTTTAGCACCCTTTCACACAACGCGGGATAAACATATCAAAGGTTTGGACTACCCAGGGTGACCTCTTTCCCCTCGTGGTCCCCCATATTTCTTTCCTCATTTCCTGAGAAATTATTTTTCAATTTTATCTATAAAAAACATTTTAATTGCTGAGGCGACTTGTAGAACAAAAACTAATAGAACAGCAGATCCACCTAAAGCAGCTAAATATTTAACACCGTCCACGCCTTGTACTCCTCCAGCGAAGGCAACCATGACATATGCGATAATTGCTATAGAAACAGCCCATACAAGCATTTTCCACTTTGCTGGTTCTTCATCAAAACGTATGTTAGCCGTAGATAATGTTGCTATCGCCCGAACCATTGAATCTGCTGCTGTGGCAAATGATAGAATTAATGCAATCATTACCATAGGAATTATTATCATAGCTAAAGGCAAGTTAGCTAAAAATGTCCATAAACCAGCAACTGCTCCACTTTCTTTAATAGTTGAAACTAGATCTACAGTGCCATTCTGCTGCCAGTGTAAAGCAGTTCCCCCGAAAACCCCAAACCAAAAAATGCTAAACACTGCTGGTAAAATCCAATTTACCAACATAAATTGACGAATTGTTCGACCATACGAAATAATAGCAAGGAAAATTCCCATTAAAGGTGCATAAGCAATCCAGATAGCCCAGTCGTATAATGTCCACCACATGACAAGAGCTTCCCCTCCGATAATGCTGGAATCAAGACCCCATACCCAGAAATTCTGCAGCCAATATCCAAAACCTGCAGTAGTTGATTGTAGGATATATAAGGTAGGGCCGATGACAATCAATAGAACAAGCAGAATGTAAAAGACATTCGCATTGAAACCTGCCATTTTGCGAATTCCTTTGTCCAAACCCTTTAGGGCAGAAATTGTAAACAATCCTGTAATAATTAAGGCCAATACCAACCAAACCATAGGTCCCTGTTTAATACCATAAGTAGTTTCAATTCCTGTCCCAATCAAGGCCAACCCTGCTCCTAGAGAAGAAGCTAATCCAAGTGCAATCGCTAAAACAGCGAGTGTGTCAATAATACTTGGCCACATTCCCTTTGTTACTTTATTTCCAAATAACGGAGTAAGGGTTCCTGAAACGGATAATGATTGTCTCCTATTAAAGTACATATATGCAACGACCAAACCACTTAACGAATACATAGCATAAGGGATAAACGTCCAATTATATAAAGAACGTCCCATTGCAAAAATTGCAGCCATTGAAGTTCCTGGCTCAACCCCTGTTTGCGACATCTCTCCATAGATATTACCGAAATAAATAATAGGCTCATTTACCCCGTAAGTAATAACACCGGTTGCAATGCCACCCGTTAGCGCCATCGCAAACCAAGAAGCAAAGGGATATTTAGGTTTTGCATCGGAGCCACCCAAACGAACATTGCCAAGTTTAGAAAAAGTAATTATGCCAACAATAAGTAGGGCCACAATGGATACAATTTGATAAAGCCATCCAAGCCCTTTCAAGGATCCAGTAAATCCATTCATAGCTATTTCAGTTAACAATTCGTTGTTTACGATTCCTAGAATAGCCCCTCCACCGACAACAAGGAATGCCGGAATAAATACTCCTTTACGTGTTTTCTTCTTTGAGCTTTCAGAGTAACCAGAAACACTATCTTTCTCTGTTCCCAATGCCATCACAATTCTCCTTTCCACTATTTTTTAATTGTGCTATACCATAATTTTGTTTTAATCTACTTGACCTTACTTTTTCTGTCCAGTTAAGTGTAGCTGATTCAAAGCTCCCTTCATCGGGATTAGGAACACTAACATCGGTATAAAGATGAGAACTATCTATCCACTAAACCTATTTCCAGCCTCGCCTAAACCACTTAATATATTTTTTCATTAACTTAAGCATGCTTCCTTCAAATAATTTGTTTCGCCAGTACTGATCTGCTGCTTGTTGTACAATCGCTCCTCTTGTTGGATAAGGATGAATAACGTTAGATATTGTGCCAATTTTTCGCTTATTTTGTTTCGCGTAGACAAGCTCTTGCATCCAATTACCGGCATCTTTACCAGCTGCATGTGCTCCTATGATATAACCTTTTTTATTCGTTATTATTTTTAATAAACCGCTTTTTTCTCGTTCTGCAACAAAACGATCTACTTCATCCAAGTCCACTTTATATACTGAAATGTCCTCACCGTATTTTTCACGTGCTTCTTTTTCCGTCATACCGAGGTGGTATATTTCCGGATCCGTGTACGTTACCCAAGGAACGGCATCATAATTAACCTTTCTCCAAAGACCGAAAACAGCATTACTAACAGCGACCTTTCCTTCCATTCCTGCTGCATGGGTAAATGGAAACGTCCCAATCGTATCTCCAATCGCATAAATGTGCTTTTGTGTTGTTTGTAATTGTTTATTTACTATAATGTTACCTTTTTCAGTATTCACACCGATCTCATTTAAGTTAAGACTCTCGATATTTGGTTTTCTACCCGTAGCAATTAAAACAGCATCAACCGTCATCACTTCCGATTCGCCATTTTGTTCAACGGTAAGAATTTTTTCTTCTCCACTTTGTTCTACTTTTGTTACCTTCGTATTCAGCTTCAGTGTCAAGTCTTTCTCTAGTGCGTTTTGAAGGTAAGGAACAATTTCCTTATCCTCACGCCCCATTAATGCTGGTGAACCTTCAATAATTGTTACTTCTGAACCGAGCCTTGCGCATCCTTGGGACAATTCAAGTCCAATTGAACCGCCGCCAACGACTGCTAGTCTTTTTGGTAGAATTTTTAGATAAAAGATCGATTCATTTGTCAGATAATCAATTTGATCAATACCTTCAATTGGTGGTATAAATGGACTAGAACCCGTAGCGATTACGATTCGCTTCCCTTTAATATTTTTATTATTGCTAACACTAACTATGTGTTCATCAAGGAAATGTCCTTTTCCGAAATACAAGTCAATACCTAAATCCTCAAACCGTTCTTTACTATCGTGTTCTTGAATATCTGCAATGGCAGCATGAACACGATCCATAACTTTCTCAAGATTAACCTCACCACTAAGGTCAAAATCAAATGCAACAGACGCTTCTTTTGCAGAATGGACTGTCTTGGCAGCATCAATAAGTGCTTTTGATGGAACACATCCGTAATGAAGACAATCTCCACCCAGTTTGTCATTCTTTTCAACAAGCGCTACTTTTGCTCCCATACTTGCAGCACCAGCAGCTACTGTTAGGCCACCTGCTCCTCCTCCAAGGACAATCAAATCATACTTATTCATTAATTCCACCGCCTTTTATTCTTTTAATATTTCTCTTGCCTCCCTTAAGCGTTGTAAAGCAGTAAATAGTTCAACACCGATAAAAAGTAGAGTTAGTGCAACTAAATAGTTGGGAAATGCAATCATTAACGTGAATAACAAAAAACCTTCTGTTCTTTCCGCTAAACCTGGCTGATAGTAAAAAGTTTTAATACCCTTTTTTTCTGAAACGGCTCCTACTGTTAAAAAAATCGTCATCGCATAAATAATTGAAACACTCAAAATTAACAACACCCACATCGCATCAGGATAAAGAAAGGAAAGACCTAAAATCACACTAATTTCCACAAGTCTGTCATAGCTAACATCTAAAACGGTTCCATACGATGATGTTTTTGTATAGCGGGCCATCGAGCCGTCAACAGCATCTAAGAAACCCGATAACCAAAGTACAATGATTGCTAACACTGGTTGTTGTAGATAGATAAATAAACCAGAGAGAACTCCAATAAAAAATGCGATTGTCGTGACTTGATTAGCACTAAGTCCCATTCTTAATAATCCTTTAGCTGACTTTCTAATAACTGGTTCGACGTAATGACGTGCCTTTGAATCAAGCATGCTTCAATCGCCTCCTATTCGTTTTTCGTTATATATTTTTTTCTCACCCATAAACCAACCACGAATAACAGTACTAACAATAAGAATAAAATGATTAAACGACCTTTATAATCTTCTAATTGCAAAAAATCATGACCAATAATCGTATAAATGACCGTCGCCGGAAACATACCAATCCCTGTCCCTAGTAAAAAGTGAGTAATCCTCATACGGGTTAACCCCGCCGCATAGCTAATAAAGTCAAAAGATACGATCGGAATTAGTCTTGCTATTAGAACAATCATCAAACCGTGTTTTCCATTAAAATGTTCAAGTTTTTTTAACCATTGCTTTTCCTTATATTTCTTTGGGATGACTACATCCCCAAATACTGTAGCCAAATAATACGAGACAGCTGCACCAGCCATAGCACCAGTCCAAGAAATAACGATACCCCAAAAGACACCAAAAACCATTCCATTCGCACCTGCGATAAGAAAAGACGGTAGTGGGGCAATAATTGCTTGTAATACCATTAAGAAGATACTTGCAATAGGAGCAAACACACCCCAAGAACGAATCCAAGTTAGTAAATTCTGCACATCTCCTTCCATTAACAAATTGGTTCCCCTTTGAATAGAAGGAAAGAAAACGAGAAAAGAAATCATAAAAACAATTAGTATAATAATTATGGTGGGCATCCGTTTGTTCATCTTAAGCACCTTTTTCTAGATATGACTTCTTTCATTGGCAGTAAGAAAAGGTTAAACACTTTCCTTACTGCATAAGAACTAAGGCTTTCGCCACTAAGACTTGGCGATAAGCCTAGTTTTCTAATTTTTTGTATTTTACGGCTATTTTACGTTTAAGGAAGATAGACAGTCCGATGATTAGACAGAAGATGATCGCTGCCATAGTTATTTGCAGCCAACTTCCTGAGTCAAGACTACTTCCTAAAAAGTTATAAGCAAAAGTACCGGGGATAATACCAACAAAAGTGGCTATGAAAAAGGAATAAAATTTTATTCGAGTCAATCCTGACAGATAACTAATAAGATCGAAATTAAAAAGAGGAACGAGCCTTAAAAATAACACGTATAACAATCCATTTTGTTCAATATTTAGCTGGGCTCTATCTACTTTACCTGTACTTTTATT
>NZ_JBMERP010000046.1:0-27150 GCF_049310925.1 Virgibacillus sp. DJP39
CTTTTAGTAGCAAATTCGATTTATCTAGACGGTCACAACGTATCGTATCAAATATAAATTCATTAAAAAAGGTTAGGTGCCTATAAGTCGTCTTTCAGAATGTAAAGAAATATGAGTTATCTAAAAGAATAGGTGTACACAACATATATGTTGTATTTCAGAATATAAAGAAATATGAGTTACCTAACTGTATATGATTTAAATTAACCAGGGAAAAGCTAGGTTACGAGGCTGGGACATAAGTGTAAAACTGATTAATTTTAGAAAATAAAGCCGCATGAAATCAAGGTTTTTAAATTTGATTTCATGCGGTTTATTAATTTTTATAGGGTTTTGTCCCAGCCCCATTTCAGAATATAGAGAAATAGAGTATCTAACTGTATAAGGTTTAAATTCATCAGGAAATGATCTGGTGTACACAACATATATGTTGTCTTTCAGAACATAGAGAAATATGAGTTATCTAACTGTATAATGTTTAAATTCATCAGGAAATGATCTGGTGTGTATATGGTAACTTAAAAGTGAACCACATTGTTAATTGACAAATACACTGGTGTACACAACATATATGTTGTCTTTCAGAATATAGGGAAATATGAGTTATCGAACTGTATATGATTTAAATCTACCAGGAAAAGGCAAGGTATACACAACATATATGTAGTGTTATAGAATATAAAAAATGCGAGATACCGATATGAAAATTATATTTTACCTGGCAATGATCGGTTGTAAATGTTTAGGCTAAAGTGATATATAGAAAAGTTAGATATGAATTTTCAAAAGGAACTTTTTGATTGCTGTAGACTTTATCTATAAACAATGTAAATCTAAATGAGATATCTGGTTCGGATTTCACTTAGCTTAATTGCCATGCTGCTAAAGTTATTGTTGGTATAACCGTATTAGAAGATAAACATTTCTTATTTTTATTTCATCTCACTAACTTGAGTATACTTAGTTATGAGATGAAATAAACGTATTTCCTAATGACTTCCTATATTAGATATTATGTTAACTAGGAAAAACATGAACAGAACAATAACTCCAGGTCCCTAGTGCTCATAATTGTACGTTGAATTGAACTTCCCTACATATAGGAATCTAAGTTACCTACATAAGTAAATTATTTATAAAAACATTTGTTAGGCCAGCTCCACCCATAGCGCCCATTTCTTCTGCAAAATTTATATCGTCACAAATAAAAACAGATTGTCGAATGATTTCAGCGCTAATTTCACATTTACCATGCTGATCAGTTCCTAAAGTTGTTATATGGGTAGGCATTTACGCAGGCTTAAAAAAAGCTTCCTTTTTGAAAGATAACAATCTGCCAACCACCAACAATCACTGTAATCGTCATTAAGGAACTCCCAATAAATATGTCTTGGTAAGTTGGTAATACTACCACTAAACAATAATGTTAGGAGGTAAAATCGTGTTTAGAAAAAAAGCAGGCGATGCCATGATGGATTTATTAATAGACTGGGGAGTTAATCACGTATATGGGATGCCTGGGGATTCTATCAATACTTTAATTGAGTCCATACGTAAAAAGAAAGATAAACTTAATTTTGTTCAAGTAAGACATGAAGAAGCCGGAGCGTTAGCAGCTACCTCTTATGTAAAACTAACAGGTAAACTTGGTGTTTGTATGGGTATTGCCGGCCCAGGTGCCATCCATTTATTAAATGGCCTTTATGATGTGAAACTCGATAAGGCACCCGTATTAGCCATCGCCGGACAAGTCGAAACAGATTTAATGGGTTCTGATTTCTTTCAGGAAGTCGATCTTGCTAATCTTTTTAAAGATGTGGCCGTTTATAGCTAAACGGTGATGTCGGCTGAACAACTACCTACCGTTGTAAACCAAGCTATTAGAGCAGCTTATGATAAGCAAGGTGTATCTGTTCTTATTGTCCCTGATGATATCCCAAAATTTGAAATTGAACGAGGTGCCCGAAAAACGAGCTCTTTTTTTGTTCAATCGAATAATCTTCCACAACAAAAAGATATACAACAAGCTCAGGAGGTTTTAAACAATGCAGAAAAACCAATTATTTTAGCTGGTAAAGGGGCCAAGGAGGCACGTGAATTTTTACTTGCATTTGCTGAAAAGTTAAACGCTCCGATTGTACTGACTCTGCCAGGTAAGGGAATTATTCCAGATGAACATTCTCATTGTTTAGGTGGACTGGGGTTACTTGGAACTAGACCCGCAATTTTTGCAATGGAAGAAGCCGATACGCTTATAATGGTCGGTACTTCTTTTCCATTTACCGGATTTCTGCCTGATGAAGCTAAAACTATTCAAATTGACAAAGATCCTTCCCAAATCGGTAAACGTTATCCTGTTGATATTGGTTTGGCCGGTGATGCTGACCAAACAATGAACAGCTTACCAATTTTAAAAAAACTCCTAATGATGGAGGTTTCCTTCAAAAATACCAAGATCAAATGAAAGAATGGTGGCACAAATTAGAAAAGGAAGAAGCTAATGATTCCGTACCAATTAAACCGCAACGTGTCATTCGGGGCCTTCAACAAGTAGCAGATGATGATGCGATTCTTTCCGTAGATGTTGGTAATGTAACCGTGTGGATGGCACGTCATTTCAAAATGACCAATTAAAAACTTGTTATTTCAAGCTGGCTTGCAACGTTAGGTTGCGGTTTACCGGGGGCTATTGCAGGACGAATTGCTTATCCTGACAAACAAGTATTTGCCGTTTGTGGAGATGGTGGGTTTCAAATGATGATGAATGATTTTGTAACAGCAGTAAAATATGATCTTCCGCTTGTTGTTATCATTTTTAACAACCACAAGATTGCCATGATTAAATTTGAGCAAGAAGTGATGGGAAATGCAGAATTTGGTACTAATTTACAAAATCCGGATTTTGCTCGCTATGCAGACATTTGTGGAGGTGTTGGATATAGAGTCGACCAACCTGATGATATAGTACCAACACTTGAAAAGGCGCTTGCTCAAAAGAAGCCGTGTATTGTCGATGTTGTTGTCGATGCAAATGAAGCACCGCTACCCGCAAAGGTTACATTTGCACAAGCAACAGGCTATGCCCGTCATCTGGTAAAAGAATTATTTCAAGAATGAACCATTCATAAGCCACCATTTTAGAGGATGGATAAGATCCTACTAATAAAGATATTTTTATCATTAAATGGAGACAATAAGAAATATCCTGAAAGAATATTTGGTAGCCATAATTATTTACACCGAAGCAAGAGAAAAGGATACCAAGGCGGTATCCTTTTTCTCATTCACTTCTTCACATATTCCCCATCATTTTCAGCTATATAACCAAGTTTTTTTAATTCTCGGAGTTTAATTCTTACATTAAACAATGGTAAATTCAATTTAAATGATAGTTCACTATCAGTCATGGATCTCCCTTCTAGGACGCTTAAAAATGATTCAATTTCTTCATCTGAAATTGAGTTTCCTTCAGCACATGGCATCCTTAAATCACCCTTTACTTTAGTGCCTTTTTAGATAAGTACCACTCAGTTACTTCTACTTCTTCATCCTTCACACGTTCTTCAGCCAATTGTTGAGAGGCTGGAGGCGGTACAATAACTTTGTCACCTGGTTTCCAACCTGCTGGTAATGCCACTTTATGTTCATCAGCCGTTTGTAGTGCTGTTACTAAACGTAAAATTTCATCCATGTTTCGACCTACATTTAATGGATAATAGATTATACCACGAATTACTTGCTTATCATCTATAACAAAAACGGCTCGGTTTGTTTCCGTAGAGCTTTCATTAGGATGTATCATTCCGTATTTCATTGCCACATCTCTAGTCAAATCGGCTATTACAGGAAACTCAATCTTCACACCTGATTTTTCTTGAATATTACGAACCCAAGCAATATGGGCTGGCAAACTATCTACACTAAGTCCAAGTAATTCTGTATTTAATTCTCTTAGCTGCGGATATATGTTTTGAAATTCCACAAATTCTGTGGTACAAACTGGTGTGAAATCAGCTGGGTGAGAAAACAGGATTAACCAAGTTCCTTTGTAATCTTCTAGCTTAATATCTCCATGTGTTGTTTTGGCCTCAAATAGTGGTGCTTCATCTCCAATTCTTGGTAGGCTATTCACATTTGCTACATTTTCATTTTCCATAACCATCATCTCCTTATTATTAACTTCATAGCTAGTATAAATTATAAATTTGAGGAAAATGTGTTTTATTAATATTTTAATGAATTTTTCATTTATTTGACATGATGCCTCTGCGGGCATTTATGCTTTTATACAAAAGTAATGTGTAATTGAGGAATGAGAATCTCCACTAAATATAATAATATAGATGAATTATGCATTATAAACAAGTTTCCAGTGAAAGTTCTAACTTTAAGAATATTTCTATTTATACGGTTCATATAGTGATATAACTGGACAAGTCAGAGAGGGGGAATAAAATTGCAACCAGCACTATATTTTATCTTTTTAGTTATATTTATGCTCTCAATTATTGTCATTGCAAAAACTTTTTATAACAGAAAAGTTATTCCTTGTATGACTGGTATGATGATTGCAATGACAATGGGAATGAGTGTCGGATTAATTTTCGGAGTAATTTTTGGGATTTTGTTCTCGGACAATTTATTTATTTCAACGATGTCAGGAATGGTTGTTGGCATGGCAACTGGTTTTTTGTACGGTATTCCTGTTAGTGTAATTGCAGTACTGGACGGATTCCTGGCCGGCATTATGGGTGGATTGATGGGAGCAATGCTCGGGAAAATGATCGCATTAGAATATCGTGATGCAGTTATTAAAATAATATTTATTATATTTTTTGCTACTCTTTTAATTCTCTTACACATGATTCACAACCATGTAAAGGGAAATGAAAAATCTTTCTTCAATCATCCATTCCTTTTAGTGGTTTTATTTGGCTTGATTTTTGTTGTATTTCATCAATTAGGTCCGATTTTTAATTAGATTTATCGAAAGAAGTAAAAGTGGATTTATTTCAAATTATGTAAACCGTTTTTTCTATAAGTGTTGCTCCGTCATTAGCAAAAAAGGCGGTAACAACGGCACCTAAATTTTATTACTTAACCCAACGAGTCCTACTAATAAGGCAGAGATAACTCCACCACAAGCAGACCATCCAATAGATAATCCTTTTGGTTGCTAAATCAACAAGACTAAGGTTACCAAAAAGATTAATGATACTAGTATAACCGATGCTGACAAATTTCTTTCCCTCCAATTAACAACACGTATTCATGTACCTTGTTCTTCCAGTTCTTTTATTTATGATCTTGGTTGGATAGTTGATCAAGAAGAACGGATAATATTCATTATTATTTATCGAGCAAAAAATCCATTGTTCCCTTCCCTCTTTTACTAAATCCAACATCTCTCAATTTCCGAAAGTGTTGACTAATTGATGGTTGACTTGCTTTAAAAATCTCTACGAATTCGTAAACTCAACAATCAGATTATCACCATAGATAAATCGTTTTATCACTTAACAATTTCAAAATAAATGCAGCTTTGTCAATATCAATTGCTGTTTTTAGCATAACAAGAAACCTCCCTCATCTACTAATTGGGTAACGTCTTCTTTATTACATAAGAATTTTTTTGAATTAAATCGAGACAATTTCATAATTCTTTTAAAAAATACAAAGACCTGCAGAATTTTCGTTTATCATACCCATTGATATTCCCTTTATCATCCGTTAAAACAGAAGGTAACAATTGGTGTACATGGTATATAAACTAAGTATGTTTTGGCAGTATATTTGTTAGCTAAAGGGTTTGAATACACTTTTTTGTACTTTAATGAACAGGTATTAATATTCAAAAAAGAACCCTAGTCTTCAGCAATGAAGCGGGCCATTTAATGGAATAAAGCTCATTGATAAAAAAGTATAAAATTACTATTGACTCTGTACCATAGTACAGAGTACATAATAATAACTATGGAGGGTTGAAATGGAAGGATTAACAATAAGCCAAGTAGCAAAAGAAGCAAACGTCAATATTGAAACCATTCGATATTATGAAAGGCGTGGGTTAATTTCTGAGCCACCTCGAACGGAAGCACGTTACAGAAAGTTTCCTCTAGAAGTCGTGGGAAATATTAAATTTATCAAACGAACGCAGGATTTAGGGTTTACTCTCGAAGAAATTAAAAACCTTTTAGCTGCTTCAAATGATGAAAAGTTTCGTTCAGAGCAAATGCACGATTTTGCAACAAGTAAAATGAAAGAGATTGAAGCAAAAATTCATGATTTACACCAAATGAAAACATTGCTTAAGGACTTGGCGGAAAAGTGTCCGGGTTCTGGGACTTCAAAAAGTGAATGTCCAATTATCAAAAATTTTAAAGGAGTGAATTAGAAGTGGCTAAACGATTAGTTGAAGTATTTACGGCGGGTTGTAGCGTTTGTGAAGGTGCTGTGCAACAAGTGAAAGATTTAGCGTGTGATAATTGCGAAGTAGTGGTTTATGATTTAAATAAAAAATGCTACTCACTAGAATGTGAAGCAAAAGCGAAAGAGTATGGCGTGAAATCTGTTCCAGCCGTTGCAATCAATGGGAAATTGGTCAGCAACAACGGTATCGACACCGATGCGTTAAAAGCAGCTGGCTTAGGTCAATAAATAACGAAAAGCAAGGGTGAGATTCTCACCCTTGCTTTCTTATGCAAAAAGGAGAGTTGTCAGTGAATACGGCGGTTTCAAAGAATGTAACAATTATTTCTTATGTCATTGCCATTACATTTATTATCACCATGATTGCAACTTCGGTCATGTTGAATAATCATCAAATTATTTTGCCAGAACTTGCTGCAATGGCGATTTCCATGTGGGTATATCGGGAAGCCGGATGGATCAGGCAACCATCCAAGATTCTTATTGCCCCATCCCTCACCGCTGTCATTGGATTTATGGTTAATCTATTACCAATTTCTTATGTAGGAAAAGTAGGTATCACACTTGTGCTTTTGATGCTCTTATTGCGTCTCATTCAATCGAACCTGGCACCATCTATTGCAACAGGATTATTGCCAGTGGTGATAGATGTAGACGGATGGTCATTTATTATATCTACTTTCGTTCTTACTTTCATATTGATGCTTGGGGTTCTTATATTTAGATTAAATAACGGACTTGAGAAGGAAGTAAAGATACAGTACAAGTATATGGTAGTGTTTTTAGTGTTGAATTTCGTCTGGATTGGTTTAACTTGGGTCGTTGGGTATCCCCAACTAGCAGCTATTCCGCCTATTCTTGTCGTTGTTTATGAATCACTTCAGAAGCCTATGTACAATGGGAAAGTAGCTTTTAAGCAGAGTCTTGTATTAACAATCTCTGCGACTGTCGGCACGCTGTTGTACTTCGCTCTTGATTCGTGGATATTGGTAACGCTGATAGATATGATATTAATGTACATTCTGTTGCGTATTGTTGGTGTCCGTATCCCAGCAGTGTACGCTTTTCC
This sequence comes from Virgibacillus sp. DJP39, assembly GCF_049310925.1. Lineage (NCBI taxonomy): Bacteria > Bacillati > Bacillota > Bacilli > Caryophanales > Bacillaceae > Virgibacillus > Virgibacillus sp. DJP39. Next base: position 7,499 of record NZ_JBMERP010000046.1, read on the forward strand.
GCTGCTCCCATTTATCTTTCCAGATAAAATCGTAGCGATGTTGCCTTTAGGTTCATTAATTTCATGTGTATTTCTGTTTGGTTCAGTCTTAGCGTATAAAAAGCTAGAAATGAAGCGAAATGGAAAGGTAATGCATATATAAGAGACAGGATTAGGTCAATAAAACAAGGGCGCAATCGCCCCTTGTTTTTTAAAAAAATACATAGGGAATTTCTCCAATCATTAAATTATAATTATTTTTGAACATACTATGAAGAACCTTAGCAAAATAATATTAAACTATCTACACTCTCCACAAAAACAAGGTTTCTTTAAAAACCGTTTAAAATTGGTTTTGCAAAAATCATTTTTCCAGCAGAGGTTTGTAAAAGCTTCGTTACCAATACATCAATATAGTTACCTATAAAGTCGTGCCCTTTTTCTACTATTATCATAGTACCATCGTCTAAATAGGCAACTCCTTGTTTGTCATCTTTACCCTCTTTAATTACTTGTACATTTATTTTCTCTCCTGGAAAGATAGCCGGTTTTAAAGCTATGGTTAAGTCATTAATGTTTAAAACTTTTACATCATGTGCACTCCATACTTTGTTTAGATTAGAGTCATTTGTAACAACCATACCATTTAATAACTTTGCCATTTTAATAAACCTATCTACTTTTTTTATTTCTTTGAATCCATCCTCATAAATTTCAACTTGTAAATTCAGCTCTTTTTTGATCCGGTTCAAAGTGTCAAGACCTCTTCTTCCGCGGTTTCTTTTTACCATATCAGGTGAATCTGCTACATGTTGTACTTTTTCTAAAATAAATTGTGGAATTATCAATGTACCCTCTAAAAAACCCGATTTGCATATTTCTTCAATTCGACCATCTAAAATTACACTTGTATCTAGAATTTTTGTTTTTCTTTGAAGTTCCTTTTCACTTCCCAGAGTTATTCTTGTATTTTTAGTTTCACTATGCTCCGAAGCAAATAATAAATTTGTAATGTCGTTCTTCCTCTTAAATCCTACTTGAAATCCTAAATAGCCAAACAAAGTAGTTAGAACTATTGGAAAAACTGTGTTAACTACCCCTATACTCATTTCCTTCAAAGGACTGGCTATTAAGAATGCAACAATTAATCCTAAAATAAGACCAAAAGTTCCAAAAGAAACATTAGTTATAGGTACTTTTATAAGTTTTTCTTCTATCTGACGTATTATGCTAAGACCATAACCAATCATCCAAAATATCGTAACAAACAATATACCAATACCAATGAAATAACTCATCCATAAGGGGATTTTTCCATCAATTATATTATATATGAGTGGTACCATAAATAGCCCAATTGTTCCACTCACAATGATAATGAATAATTTAAGAATTCTACCCAATATTCTTTCACTTCCTTCACTAATACAATGAAACCACATTTTTCCTATTCTAACCCTTGGATTTCTTTAGTGATGAGTATAGGCAGATACTATATTTCATGTTTAAATTATATGTCCCCTCTAAAAATATCAAAGGTCCCAATGTGGACCTTTAAATATTCATCACTATGATAAAGATTAATCATCCAAGAAGTAAGAAACCAGTATTTTTTGCTAACGGTTCCCTCTAATTTAAACTAGGACAATTACAAGTATAATGTAAAAGTTTGTTGAATGTATGGAGAATTAAATAACTAAGTTGAACAAATTTTTTATAATATCAAGCTTAAGTAGACTTTTAGATTTTCAATGATTATAGGAGCCCGTGCAGTAATCCGAAGTTTACCTGGTGTTTGTATCTGACCTATTTAAAGTCCATTTGAGTAGACTTAATGATGGACTTAAATGTACCCCATATACATTCATTCAGAAAAATGACGAACATAACTTGACAACTTTGTGAACTAAATGAATAATTATATAAAAGGAGGCTGAGTCACATGGAATCTAAAATAAAAATATTAAATGCTGTGAAGAACATTAGTGGAACTATACTCACAATTGGAATTATTATTTTCTCGCTCGGATTTTTTGAAAGCGATTACATCGTGTTAATTCCGATTGGTATTGGTACGTTTATAGGAGCTGGTTTTATTTTTCTAATGGGTATGTTCTTTGTTGTATCAGAAGAGATGGTGGAGAAAACATGTTGTCAAGATAACGAGCGCCATAGTAGACGCTCGCTTTGACACATTTTATTAGTAGTACGTCCAGACTAATGTCAGCAAACTACCGAAGACGGTGACGATAGCAATTATTACTCCGTAAAAAACGCTGGTATAGATTGCCTTTTTATCCTCCGTTTCACCTGCGTGCATAAACACAACAAGCTGAACGGCTGCCTGCACACATGCTGTTATAACTAGAATCGTCGCGCCTACTTCAAATGACATATCATAGATGTAAACCGTTAGAGCTACTGCTGTAAGGACTAACGAAAATACAAAGCCCATTACTTGTTTGCGTGGAAATAATTCTTTCATGTTACATCATTCCTTTCAAGAAGACGAAGCTGAATATAAAGATCCAAACAACGTCCAAGAAATGCCAGTATAGAGAAAAAACAAATGATTTGTTTGCAATCTCAGGATTGATTCCACGCTTTCTAATTTGCAAGATAATGGCTATCCCCCAAAATAAACCAAAGGTAACGTGCGCTCCATGTGTTCCTAACGTCAAGAATAGGATAGCTGTAAATGCGCTAGTCTGCAGTGTTGCTCCTTCGTGAACATATACAAAGAAATCATAAATTTCAAATCCTAAGAATCCCAGGCCAAGCAAAAGTGTGATGGTAAAGAATGTGATCATCGCTTTTTGTTTACCTATACGCATAGCATGAATTCCAAGACCAATGGTAAAACTACTTGCTAAAAGTAATACTGTTTCAAATAAAATCGGAGTGATTTCAAAGATTTCCGCCCCAGTAGGACCATTGCCAGTATGATCAACTAATACAAAATAGGAAGCAAAAAGTGTTCCAAATAGCATTATTTCTGCACCTAGAAAAATCCAAAAGCCTAAGATGCTAAACCGATTGTGTTCCGTGCGATATTCAAGAGGTTGTGAATGGTCTATTTTCATTTTTTACCACCTCCAAATTTTGCTTCTGTTTTTTTAATTTCTTCCACAGAAATGTGTTTACCGTGATCCTTCACAAAAGATTGATAAGCCATAGAAGCAAAGATACCGAGCCCTGAAAGAATAACACCAATCCATATACTGAATACAAACGAAAACCCAAATACGAAGAAGAGACCACCCATAATAACCGGTAACCCACTATTATTAGGCATATGAATTTCCTTTAAACCACCTTTAAATAGTTTATGACCATTTTTCTTTGCATCCCATAATGCTTCACTTGAATTAACTTGTGGTGTAATTGCAAAATTATATTCTGGAACAGGACTATGTGTTGCCCATTCAAGAGATCGTGCATTCCAAGGATCGTCTCCAATATTTCTAGGTGAGTAACGAATGCTGTAATAGATGTTATAGACAATAATAATAAATCCTATCGCCATCACACCTGCCCCGATAAAGGAAATCATATTCCAGATTCCAAAACCTGTCTCTGCGGAATATGTGTACATACGACGTGCTTGCCCATCTAAACCACTAATATACATTGGGAAGAACGCTAAACAAAAACCAATAGAAATAAACCAGAACGCCCATTTTCCAATTTTTTCATTCAGCATAAAACCGAACATTTTCGGCCACCAGTAAGTTAGACCAGCAATCATAGCGAATACAACACCAGGAATAATTACATTGTGGAAGTGAGCTACCAAGAACATTGTATTATGGTATTGATAGTCAGCACTTGCCATTGCAAGCATAACCCCTGTAACCCCGCCAATTGTAAAAAGTGGTATAAAACCTAATGAATAGAGCATCGGAACGGTAAACCTGATTTTACCTTTTCGAATCGTCAGTAACCAGTTAAAAATCTTGATACCAGTTGGAATGGCGATTGCCATTGTTGTGATTGAGAAGATACTATTTACGAGTGCTCCCTGTCCCATCGTAAAGAAATGGTGAACCCATACCAGAAATGAAAGTAGAGAGATAATAACCATTGAAAAAACCATTGATTTATACCCATATAGGTTACGTTGTGTAAAAGTTGAAATGATTTCACTATAAATACCGAATGCCGGCAAAATTAAGATATACACCTCCGGATGACCCCATACCCAGAAAAGGTTAGCCCATAGCATATCATTACCACCATTTGTTATAGTAAAAAGATTCGTTCCAAATTGTCGGTCAAACGTTCCCATTAATAATGCCACTGTTAATACTGGGAAGGCGAAAACAATGATAATGTTCGTAACTAAGGCAGACCATGTAAACATTGGCATTTTCATCAATGTCATTCCGGGTGCTCTCATTTTAAGAATGGTAACGACAAAATTAATACCAGTCATTAATGTACCAAGACCGGAAATCTGAAGTGCCCACATATAATAGTTGTTCCCAACAGATTCGCTAAATTGAGTACCTGCAAGTGGGAAATAAGAAGTCCAACCCGCATTTGGAGAGCCTCCAATTACGAAAGAGATGTTGAGTAGCATTGCTCCTACAAAATATAGCCAGAAACTTAATAAATTCAATCGTGGGAATGCTACGTCACGAGCTCCAATTTGCAGTGGAACAACGAAGTTCATTAAGGCTATTATGAATGCCATCGCCATAAAGAAGATCATCACTATCCCATGAGTTGTAAAAACTTCATTATATTCAGCAGCACTTAGCAAGCTATTATCAGGTACGGCAGTTTGAGCCCGCATCATAATAGCATCTACCCCCCCGCGGAATAGCATTAAGAGTGCTGAAATTAGATACATGATCCCAATCCGTTTATGGTCTACTGTTGTTAACCATTCACGCCAGAGATAGCCCCACTTTTTAAAATAGGTTACGCCTACGAGTATCGCAATTACAGTAAGAGTGATGGCAACCATTGATGTGTAAATCGTAAGAGTTGGATTTGGTACAGCAAATTGATCAAAGAAATCCATATTTCTGTAACTCCTTTCAAGGAATATTTTTATCGAACAATTGTTAAATCTTAATGACTCATGTAGCTTTGCTCAGATTTTTTGATGTTTTAATCTTGTTTAGATCCATGAGATTGCTTATATGCCCCAGAATCATTTTCTTCGATATCAGATGACATTTCACCATGAGACATTGGTGGTGGCGAGAATCCCAAATGAGTTCCGATGAACGTTAATTGCCCAAGGTGACCTGGTTCTAATAGCTCATTGAATCTTTCTTCAGTGAGAGGCTTAGCAGTAGCCTTAATTTCATCTACCCATTTATCGTATTCTTTTGGTTGCATTACTTTAACGTTAAACGTTTGCTCAGCAAAACCCTCACCAGTGAAATTTGAATTTCGACCCATATATTCCCCTGGAACTTCTGCGGCTAGGTGTAACGTGGTAGTCGCGTGAGCCATAGCGTATTTTTGTCCTCCAAGTTGCGGTATCCAAAAACTAGAGATTGGCCCGTATGAGTATAGTTTAAATTCAATTGGTCGCTTTGTTGGCAGAAACAAGTAATTAACTGTTTCGATGTTTTCTTCCGGATAACTAAAATGCCATTTCCAGTTAGAGGAAGAAGCATAAATAACTAATGGTTCTTGATTCTCGTATCCTTCAGGTGGTGCCTCAACTACATATAAAGATTTAACAGTGACAACTGTAAGGAAAATGATGATTAAAATTGGTATCCCAACAATAAGTGATTCAACAATCGGATTACCTTCAATGTAAGGCGGCTCATAATCATTTGGCCGCCTGGCCGCTTTTACTACATAAAATATGTAGAGCGCGATAACGGTAATTACGACGACTGCCATCGTTATAATCGAGATCCAAATAACATCGGCTATTGTTTGAGCTTGAGGCCCTTTAGGATCTAATACCGTTAATGGTTCACATCCTGTTAGCACTGCCACAATAGTAATAATAACTGTTAATAAGGCCCATTTGATTTTCATCTAAATACCCCTTTCTATAAAAGATAAAATAAGAAAACACATTGACTAACGAGTTTTACTAGAATCGAAAACTATTAAAAAGCTAGATCGAACTGATATAAATACTAATAAGTAAGTTTGGGGAAATTGTGAAGAAAATATTCTTGTCACAATTTAGCCAAAAATAAATGACTAAAATTTGTCACATGTCAACGTTGTTTGACTCAAGTAAACAAAAAGCGAGCAATGGATACTCAAGTATCCATTGCTCGCTTTTTATATAACTAACTTAAATCAAGCTCGAAATCTATGATATTGATCCTAAAAATATTTCCCTTATACTCCATATTAAAGAAGTAAAGAATTAACCGTAAGCAATATCACGTAGATTCCAATTTTGATATATTCATTTTTCAGGATTGGATTTACCTTATCGGTTGATCCATTTCTCCTACGATAGCCCGTATAGCCAAATAACCAATTAGATAGTGAAGAATGATTTTACCTGGGTGTAGCGGTTCTCCACCTATTTCTATACCCAAGGGAGAGCACTAGCAATTGATGCTCCCCCGATAATTTTGGCAAAGGGAATAAGCAGAATCGGTTGTGATGTGTTTGGTGGATTTCGGTAGTGGTTTGATTTTTATGTAAGTTTATCATTTATATTTGTAGGTTAAATGACTTAAAAGGAAAGAAATAAAATAAGCTTGTGCTATAAATGCATGTTAAAATCATTCAGCCATTAACTTATCGAATTCAAAAAGGGAGAGATTTGACTCTCTCCCTTTTAAAGATTAATTTTCTACCCTGCACAACAAGACAATTTACTTACATCTTTATCAAGTGTTAACACAGCTAATTTCAAGCCTTCAGACATCGTCAAATATGGAGCCATCGTATTCTTTAAATCATCTGCGGTTAAACCGAACTGTACGGCTAATGTAGCACCGTAGATAACATCTCCAGCATTTTCTGCAACAATATGAGCACCAAGAATCTTTTCAGTTTGTTTATTGACAACAAGTTTAAAGACGCCTGTTGTTTCATGGTTCACAAGTGCTCTTGGTACACTGTCGAGTGGTAGCACCGAAGTCTTCACATTATATCCTTGATCTTTAGCTTGTTGTTCAGTTAATCCAACTGTCGCGATGGACGGGTTTGTAAAGGTCACGCCTGGAACAAATTGCAGATTTACCTTCTTATTCGCTAACCCTATTGCGTTCTCAACAACAATCCCACCTTCATATGCAGCCACATATACAAATTGTGGTCCTAATGTCACATCCCCTGCAGCAAATATGTTAGTATTACTGGTTTGCAGATAGTCATTGACAATAATTTCGCCTTTTTGACCAACCTCAACACCAGCGGCTTTTAAATTAAGTGAATCAGTATTCGGTCTTCTTCCGGTGGCAACCAATAACTGATTGGCTTCAATAATTTGTTCTTCCCCCTTCACTTCAATGAAGACTTTTTTCGTATCACCATCTTGTTCCACCTTTTTGTAAGTGACCCCTGTGATAAAGTTTAATCCTTGCTCGGTTAAGGCCTCATCGACGGCTTCGGAAATCTCTGGATCGTATTCTTTCAAAAGTCGTTCACTCCGTTGCATTAATGAAACTTCTGATCCTAAGTTGTGAAATAGTTGCCCTAATTCCATGGCAATGTATCCTGAACCAATTACGGCTAACTTTTTCGGAACCTCTTTCAATTCAAGGGCTGTTGTGCTTGTTAGAAAATCCACATCTTTTAGTCCAGGTATATCTGGAATAGACGGGGATGCCCCTGTTGAAATTAGAAATTTGTTTGCTGTATATTTTTGTCCGTTCACTTCAACCGTGTTTTCATCAACAAACGAGGCTGCACCACGAATCAAATCAAATCCATATTCATCGATAAGATCTACATATTTTTGTTGTCTCATACCTTGAACCAGTTCATCCTTTTGCTCAGTTAATGTAGCCATATTCACTGATTCGGCTTTTGTATTCAAACCAGTAAAAGGGTTATTGCCTGCCAAATGATTGATTTCACCAGCACGAAGCATTGTTTTAGAAGGCACACATCCTATATTGACGCATGTACCGCCGATGGTGCCGCGTTCAACCATGGCCACTTTAGCCCCTTTTTCAACGGCTTTAATGGCTGCGGAAAAGGCTGCACCACCTGAACCAATTATCAGAAGATCGTATGCACCGTCTTTGTTATTAAAAGCTACAACGTTATCATGAGATTCGATTTCCACATCACCAGCCTGATAACCGGATTCATTCACTGCCTCTTTTGCCTTTTCTATATTATCTTTGGTAATTTCAAATGTCGCTTGCCCACGACGAAAATCGGCTGTTGGATTACTTGCTCCGGCATTTTTTAATGCTTCTGTTACGTGATTATCACATCCAGTACATGTCATTCCTTTTACACCTAGCATTACTTTTACTTGTTCATTATCCGCAATTTCTTCTGTTCCAGTCGTGTAACCTGCATTCATTACGGTCTCTTTTGCTTTACTAATTTTTTCTTTTTCAATTTCAAATGATGCACTTCCTTGTTGGAAGTCAGTCCTTGCGTTTGCAGCCCCGGCTTCTTTTAATGCATCTCTTACATGGGTTTCACAGCCCGTGCAGGTCATTCCTTCCACAGGAACGGTTACTTTAACTTTTTTATTACTCATACGAAAACTCCTTTTAAGTTTTTTAAAACAATTTTATTTTTAACGAAGTTGTTCTTAATAATTACCTTTTGATACTTTTCCCTATCCTAACGACAAGTCTTAACTTTCCCTTTCTTTTTCATTCTTCTTTTTTATAACAATTGAAAAACTAATTTAAATCAGCATATCGTTTCATCGACAACCCAGTTTTTCGGCGATAAATTATTACTACAATACTAACAAGAACTAGCGCTATAGAGATAACCTGTGCAATACGGAGGGATTCAGTGAGCATCAAGCTATCTGTACGCATACCTTCAATGAAGAATCGTCCAATCGAGTACCAAATGATATACGTGAGAAACATTTCTCCCCTCCTTAAGTTGACCTTCCTCAAGCTTAAAAGTAGGATAAAACCAATTAAATTCCATATTGATTCATATAAAAAGGTGGGGTGATAAAACACTCCATCAATATACATCTGGTTAATAATAAATTCTGGTAAATATAGTCCTTCAAGAAATTCACGGGCGACAGGACCACCATGAGCCTCTTGATTCATAAAATTACCCCAGCGACCGATCGCCTGACCTAAGATAATACTAGGTGCTGCGATGTCCACTAACTTCCAAAATGATATTTTTTTAATTTTTGCAAAAAAGTAACCTGTTAAAGTCGCACCAATAAGCGCTCCATGAATCGCTATACCACCTTCCCAAATTGCAAAGACATCACCGAGATTGTTACGGTACTGATCCCATTGAAAAGCTACATAGTAGATTCGTGCAGAAATTATCGCAATCGGTATAGCGATAATTAATAAATCTGAAAATGTTTCTTTAGGTAACCCCCTCTTTTCACTTTCTCTTTGTGCAATGAAAAATCCGAGAAATGCACCGAATGCAATAATAATTCCATACCAATAAACAGTCAGAGGGCCAAGTTCAAATGCCACTCTGCTAAGCGGTTCAATATTCATATTAAAAACCCCCTTTTCTCCATTTTGTTTATTAAACTAAAAACAGTTGATAAAATACTAAATATATAGTTGCTAAAAGAATAATGATCCCTGCAACCTTCTCCATCTTACCACTCCATTTTTTTGCAACATCCTTAAGAATAGTGCTCGCTCCTAGTGCTACAAGCGTCAGAATAATTCCTTTCCCGACGGTATAGGTGGTAAGTAACAATGCACCGTGAACAATACTCCCTTGTGCCGCAACATAGGTGATGATCATCACAAAAATGGGAATGGTACAGGGAGTAATCACCAGACCAAATGGTAGTCCCAACGTAAATGCTCCTATCATTGTATCTGGCTTTTTCCCCTTTACTGTAAACATCTTTGGCATTTTTAGCTTGATCACACCTAGCAATTGTAATCCCATCAAAATTCCAATAAAAGCTGGGATCCATAGGTCTAGTCCGTAACCTGTAAATACCTTCATAATTCCCTTACCAATAAAGGAAGCAACGACTCCCATAATGGCTGATGTGAGCATCATACCAAGGACAAAACCCCATGTTATACGTAACGTTTTCCCTTTACCTTCATTAGAGTGTTTACCCATGTATCCTCCAAACATTATAAGGATAGGGATGTAACAAACACTAATCGCACTTAAAATTCCACCTATGAGGACAAGGAAATATACAAAAATACCTACTGATTCTAGCCCTGCAAGACCTTCATATATAAACTCCATTATTTCACCCCCATGACCTCTCCTACTTCGTATCCAACATCGGAAATTGCTTGCTTAATTTGCTCAATAGTTACTTGACTGGGTTCAAACACAATCGTTGCTCGGTCTTCTGACAAATTAACATTGAAACCAATAATACCATTTACTTTCTTGAGCCCTGAGCTTACTGCGTATTCACAATTAGCACAGGTCATGCCAAGGTCTGTTAAAATCACCTTTTCCTGATTGGATATTGCTTTTAAAGATGCCTCTTCACTAGATAATTTGATACTTTCACCAGAAAGAAGATTAACTTCAGTCGTCTGGTCCTCTTGCCCCGATGAGGAAGAACCACCTATAGTAGTACTGGTGTTTAATAACATGTAGACGGTAACAGCTATAAATAAACAAACACCGACCACCCAACCTATTTTCTTCATCGAGTCCACCCACGATCAAAAGGAATTAAATTCTTGTACATTCACTAATTTGCTTGGCATTATCTCTAACCAATTCTGTTGCAAGCATGATAATTTGCTTAACTCTATCATCCTTAATTTGGTAATAGACATACTTTCCTTCCTGACGGGTATCGACATAACCACACCATTTCAAGCAGGCTAACTGATTGGACACCTGGGATTGCTTTAATTGAAGCTCTTCCACAAGTTCACTTACATTTTTTTCTTTATCTAAAAGGGAAAGAGCAATTTTAAATCGTGTTGGGTTCGCTAGTCCGTGAAAGAACTTTGCGTAGATTTCTGAGCTTATTTCATTAGGGAACTCTTGACTTGAATGCATTGAAACACTCTCCTTTGCTATTTTAAAAAGAATAATGAATCTATGATCATCCTCATCATGACCTAAAGTAGTGTTCCGCCAGCACCGAATGACCAATAATATACAAGGTATAATCCAGTTAAGAAGATAATTAATGCCGAAATTTTCTCAATAACAGGTAAATATTTTCGTAAAAACTTTTGAACATATTGTCTTGATATTAACGATGCTATTGTGATTGCCGTTACAACAAGGCCCATTCCTATTGAATAAATAACGAAATTAGTAACAATTGAAATGATCGTATTTTCATTAATTGATTGAGAAATAACTAACAGAAATGCAGGTAACGTACAACTTAAGGATGCTAACGCATAGGCTATACCATATAAAAACACAGACCATTTACCTGGCTTTATCTGAAATGAAATAGTTTTGATTGGTAACCGTTTCCCTATTAACATACCTAGACCAAATAATGTGAGCAAAGTAGCTATAATCAATGATAGGAGAGGTAAATATTCCACTAACCCTCTACCAAGAAAACTAATGGTAAACCCAGCTGCTACAAAAATGATTAAAAAGCCAATAGTCATGGAAAAGCCTAATCCCATTCCTCTTATCATCGCTGACGAATTTGACATTTTTTTATCATCTGTACCAACCAGGTAGGAGATATAGGAAGGTAACAAGGCAACACCACAGGGATTAAAAGCAGCTACAATTCCTGCTGTAAATACAAGCCAAAGTGAGATCCCCATTATTCCACCCCAATTTCAGCCAAAGCCTCTTGAACTTCTTTTAATGAGGGATTGACCGCTCTAAAAACTTCTATCTGATTTTGATCAAGTAATACTGTCTCTTGTAATTCTTTTACGCTAAATTCACTGGTAATAGTCCGATCTTTATCATCCAATATATGTGGCCAATTTCCACCGTATTTTTTTTGAAATTCAGCAAGACCCTCCACGGTATCCATGTATGGATCAAGGTCTACCGTAATAACTTGGACATCCGGGTGTAGTCTGGTCACTTCATTAAGCATCATTTCTCCCTCATAACAAGTGGGACATGAAGCCGACATAAAATACACCAAACTTGGTTGATCATCAGATAACTGTACCCTATTCCTATTAATATCTTTAGCATCTATGCTCAATTGGTTTTCACTGTCGCTAGTAGTTGATGAGCATGCAGTTAATACTAGCAAAAGAATCAATAGAGTTATTAATGTTATACGAGCTTTCATTTACCGTACCTCCTAGCAAACACTTATTATATTATAATATTTTAATATATTGATAGAAAAAACACACTTTCTTCTCTAACCATATAATTATTATAAAAGAAGATTATGGAGAAAGTGTGAATTTATAAATTTTTTTATAAATTCCTCTATTTTGGTTAGAATAAACTATCTGTGCAAAACAATAGGAATATTATTCCTCCCTGTTATTATCAATGTTTAGGAAAAAATAATTTTATACTCAGTTTTCCTAGGAAAAATCAGAAAATGTCTTTAAAATGTGCCGATTATTTTACAATCAGTCAAACTTTTATCCGGTGATTTGCAATGTATTTTTATATCATTTAACATTTTTTCCATTATCTCTAAATCTTTTATCTTTTGTTGTACATCTTTAATCTTTTCGGTCGTAAATCGTGGTAAATCTGTAGTTTTTTCTATTCTTCTATCCACGACAGCCAACAGTTTATCGATTTCTTTTAATGTAAACCCCAACTTTTGCATTCGCTTGATAAAACGTATATGGTCTATTGTTTCGACGGGATATATACGGTAACCTAATTCTGATCGTTCTGGAGCTGGTAACAAACCAATACGCTCATAATAACGAATTGTTTCCTTATTTACCTTAGATTCTTTTGCTAGTTTACCAACACTTACACTCATTTATATCACCTCTAGTTTAATCATAACCTATGTACCATAGTCCACTGTCAAGGATAGATTTAATTTATTTTTTATTATTCTTTTGTAGTCAAAACGACGTAATTACATAGATTATTACTGTTACGGTTATTGACTAATTGTTGGTTTGGTTAGTCAATATGTTTACTTAATTAGAGGGGAACGAAGTGAAAAAAAGGGAATTATCTCTATCTCAATCATTAAGACTCTGTTATTCTTTCAGCAATCCGATAAAACTTCGTTAAAAGTAACAGCAGGTTTAGACTTTATGCCTGAAACCTTTTACTTTACTTTACTTTTCTTCTTAACCCCTGAGCTTACTTACGTATTTAAAATTAGACAAACTTCTTCCCATGTCTGTTAAAATAATCTTTTTATTATTATCTTCAAACCTATATAAAATCTGGAGATAACTTCTCCAATAAAAATGTCCAAATCTCTTTTGGGAATACGTATCAATAAGAAACATGATCTATATTTGCTTTATTTAATTAAGATAACAAGATTTCTATCGACCTATCTCCTCAATATTTTTCACACCATAACCACTCTCTTTAATCGCATTCTTAATCTGATCCAAGTTTGTCTTTTTGGGGGTCAAAATAACAAGAGCTTGATCCTTTGATGGAACCTCTATTTTAAATTCCTTTACACCTTATACACCTTTTAATGCCTCCTCCACGAAGGCTTACACCCGTATACCAATCCCTTTCATAAATACACCTTTCATACCTTCAGTTACATTTGGGTTAATTTCTGTCTGCTTACCTTTTTCCCTAAATATTTTATTGAAAATGCTCAAGATTAATTCTCCTTTTATCTCATTATTTAATCCACCATAAATCAATGATTTATGGTGTTTATAACATTAGTCCATTATTAGAAAAACCATATAAACTGTAAAATTAAAAGCCCTTATCCTTGGTGGAAAAGGGCTCCATAAAACTAAGGTAACAGTAATATTTCTATCTCTTCTAGATTTTGAGCAAATCCAATAAAAATCTCATCATTTATTACAATCGTCGGAACTATATTTTTCCCCGTCAATTTCTTTAGTTCGTCGATCTTTTCCTCATTCTCCACAATATCGTGTACTGTAAAATGGAAATTATGTTGCGAAAGAAACTCCTTCGCTGCTTTGCAATCTGGTCAAGTTGGTGTGGAATATATTTCGATAGTAAAATCACTCAATTTTTTTCATCCTTTTATTTTAATTCGTCCATTTCCATTGATGACATTTGTTTCATCTTTTCTTCCATCTTACTCATCATTTGTTTGATACTCTTTAGTTTCCCTAACTGTTCTTGAGTTAATTTTCCACTCTCTTGCAAGTCGTTAAAAAGACTGTTCATCTCTTTCTTCATCATTTTATGTTTATTCATCATTACTTTCATTTCTTCTTTCATCATTTTCATTTTATCACAGCAGTTTTTTTCTTTTGCTTCCCCGACATTTTCTGCATTAGATGGTATCACCTCCGCATGAACAGAAGTAGCAACTGGCATAGTAATGGCTAACCCCATAAACAATGTCATAACAAATTTAAGCGTACTAACCCTCATCATAGAAATCACCTCCATTTTATAACAATAGTTTACCTATATATTTTAAATATATGTAGATATAGCCATTCTATAAATTCCCCATAGAATAACTAACAAACTTACGGGGAAAATAACTAACAAATTAACTATAAAAAGGTGATTTAAAATATGGATTACGGACTGTGGCTATCTATTGCTCCATCTCTAATTGCTATTGCTTTAGCAACTTGGACTAAACAAGTGATTCCTTCCCTGTTGATTGGTTTATGGGCAGGGAGTTTTATTTTAACAGGATCATTTCTCGGTTCTATTTCCCAAACTGTTGATTATATTGTTGGAGTATTATCTGATCCTGGAAACCTAGACGTCCTCCTTTTCTTGTACGTCTTTAGTGTAGCCTTAGTTCAATTATCTGGTGGTGTCCAAGCTTTTGCCAAGGTAATGAATAACTACATTAATAATTCCAAAAAAACACTAATTGCCTCATGGCTGTTGCTTCCTATTACTTTTATTGATTGTGGATTCCGTGTAGTGGCAACAGGATCTATTATGAAACCATTGGCAGACCGTTTTTCCGTTTCACGTGAACGGTTAGCCTATATGTTAAATAACTCAGCTAGTCCAGTCATTGTGTTAATTCCAGTTGCAACCACTTATATTGGTTACATTCTTGGAGTTTTAAATAAAGGTATGGGCGCGGCAGGAATAGAAGGCTCAGCGATGCAACTGTTTTTGTCTAGTTTACCCTTCCAGTTTTTTAGTTTCACATCAATTACTATCGCCTTACTATCTGTGATTATAGGTTGGAATTTTGGAAGTATGAGAAAATTGATCCAATCTGCACATGGCTCGAAAAAGGAAACTTCTTTCTCACGTCCTGCCCATGCTATGGAAATGTCCGAAGAAATTGGTAATAAAGATAAGGCAGATACAGCGAAAGATCAAATGGGAGTCACTTCAAAAGGAAAGATGGAAAAAATGGACATGGATATGGGTTTGGGAAAACCTGCTTTGAAACCAAGATTGTTTAATCTTTTAACTCCAATCCTAGTGTTAATTCCTTTAAGCTTTTTCCTCATGTGGTTGAGTGGACAGAAAGAGGCAAAAGGTGAAAGCCTTGTTGAAGTATTTTCAGCAGCAGACCCATCACGTTCGATGTTTTTAGCCTTATTTATTACAGTCATGATAACTGCCGCTTTATACTTATTTCAAGGACTTAAACTAAAAGAAATGACGGATCGGTTTATAAAAGGCGGGAATAAGCTTATGGTTACTATCGTAATATTAGTAGTTGCTTGGCCCATTTCCGATGTTTCACAGGATCTTGGTTTAACAGAATTAATTCGGACAACATTAGGTGGAACACTTACACCAATATGGGTCCCTGTCCTTATTTTTGCAGTGACAGGTGCTGTTACTTACTTCATAGGATCATCTTGGGGAGCATGGGCATTAATGATGCCAATCGCAATCCCTCTAGCTGTAACGACAGGAGGTAGCGTTCCGCTTGCTGTTGCTGCTGTTCTTTCAGGAGGGACTTTTGGAGATGTTACATCTCCTGTTTCCGGTATGACCGCAATGTCTGCGGGGGCTGCTGGAGCTGATCATATGAAATACGTTAAAGCCATGACGCCGTATAATGTACTAGCTGCGGCATTAGCAGCGGGTTTGTTCTTAGTAGTTCCCCTAATTTTTTAAACGTTACCAAAGGATTCAGATGACAAGGATGTGTTATTGATGGATGAATTACTTTATGTCATTGCTTTTGTAATAGCGGTAATTGGAGCATTTGGATTTTTGCGTTATGGAAAATCGAAAAAAGTGGAGTTTGCTCGAATTCTACGCAAGCAGAATAAAAGGAAAATCAAAAAATAATAAACAAAAGTGCCCAATTAGGCACTTTTGTTTATAGGAAATTCATGAAATTAAGTCCATTTAGGATGGAAGGTTCAAACCGATATTCTAGTATCATTTTAATTCGTTTTATCCGTTAACTCATACAAGCGTTCTCTATACTCTTCTGTATTTATTTCCCCTCTTGAATATCTCTGTCTTAACAAATCTACCGCCTTATCCGATTGGTTTGTTGTATTGTTTTGGGAAAGTTTCCGTATTAAGTAAATAACCAGCCATATAATTAAACCCCACAACAATAACATAAACAACCCACCGCCAATCATCATAGGCCAACCCATATCACTGCAACTTGTACCATTCATCATCATACTAATCATCTCCTTACCTTATTGTACTCAATTCATCCAAACCTTTAGCTATTGGTCAACCAATACCTTGGATAAATTTGGTGGTTTTGAAGTTATAAGAACCAATAGGTGAACGTGTCATTAATACCTGCTAACAGAAATATAATAGCTGCTATCTTTGTTAGCCATCGATTCAATGATTTTGTTTTCTTAAAATATTTTTGTTTTATTATGTCCGAGCTATCAACTAATATAAGTACAAATACAATTAATGGAACTGTAGTCCCTAATGCAAATATCGTAGGTAATAGAATCCCTCCTGTAGTCTGGATACCTAATGGTACTAGTAGTCCAAAAAAGAGCCAAACTAATGTTGGACAAAAGGCAAGGGAAAATGCTACTCCAAAACTAAAGGAACCTATAGGGGAACCATGTGGTATTTTCCCTTTTAGCCATTCGCTAAATCTTGTACCAAACGATATGCGCAACTTAGAAAAGCCTAAAAAATATAACCCCGCCAAGATCATAATTGGACCAATTGCCTTTCTAACGATAATAATAAGCGATGCATTTCCGTTCACTGTTGTTAGCTGAACACCTAAATAAATTGCAATCCCTCCAACAAGTGTATAAATTAATGTTTTTCCTGCAATAAAGGCAAACGTTTGAATCAAAGTCTGTTTTCTATCGGTCGCATTTCGTGAAACAAAAGCTAGCGCACTGGCATTTGTTGTTACTTGGCAAGGTGATGTGGTTGCTGCTAACCCTAGCAGTAAAGCAGTCAAAATAGGGATGTTCCACTGTTCTGTAATATTTAGGATAGGATCCGCCATCTTTGCTCCTAACTGTGTTAGGAATGCATACCATTTTATACTTAAATCATGAAGAAGATCACCCAATTTGGTTCCCCCTACTATTTATTCAACTATGTACTGGTTAGTGGAAGTTCTGGTAATATGAGAAATAAAAATATTCTATAACAATGATCTCCAACAACCAAAACACAGATATAAGATTAACCAATATTCTAATTAAAATAGGCCCAGCCTTTTAATAGCTGGGCGAAAATGACTAAGGTTGTGCAATTACTTCCTTTGTCTGTAAATATTCTTCCATATTTATTTCTCCATTTACCAGTCTCATCTTCAACTGATCAAGAGGACTCTGTTGAGTCATACCGTCTTTTTTCTTATCTTTTTTAGATGAACCACCACAACAACTCATGAGAGATCACCTCCTTTTCATGGTAACTCTATTATCGAACATATTTTCTGGAAAACATGAGAGTCTGTCCTCAGAATGAAAGAAATTTCTGTGAGTATCTTTGCTGAAATAGGTATGTTAAAACAAACGTGCCCTCGTTCATCGTAAAGTTATTTATACGGGATACCACAGGTCTGTCTATAATGCCTCTTGGTTGCCTTGGTCTTTTTCTAATTGAACAACATTTGAACCTTTAGATTCTTCTTTCAAGG
The DNA here is from genome assembly GCF_049310925.1 of Virgibacillus sp. DJP39. Classification (NCBI taxonomy): domain Bacteria; kingdom Bacillati; phylum Bacillota; class Bacilli; order Caryophanales; family Bacillaceae; genus Virgibacillus; species Virgibacillus sp. DJP39. The sequence continues at coordinate 25,740 of NZ_JBMERP010000046.1, forward strand.
ATTTAACTTCCTTCGCCAGCTGATGATTTTGCTCCATTATATCTGCCATCTTTAACTGGACAGACTGTAATTCTTCCTGTTGAGAAGTCTGTAACTGACTATTACTGTTCTCTTTTGAATCCTTGTTCTTGTTTCCACCAAACATACCCTTCATACAGAATAACATCATAAGGGGACATGCTAATAATAAAAGAAATTCCCAGCTCATTCATTCCACCTCCGTTTAATTATATTCTAAGTATAAACAACAATTGTGTAGAAACTTTGAAGTATTTAAATTTAATTATGATTGGTTATTATTATAAAAGGAAGTTTTCAAAAAATAAAAGTTAGACTATCCAATAGATCAAATAATTATTCGTTCCTTTTTTATTGATCACCCCATACGAATTAGGACCTAAACGTATGGCAATTTTTTCACTTTGCATCGACAGAAGAATGACCACCTTTAAACATTCCTTGATCAACTGCCCAATTCCAAAGAAAGCGTCCTAAACAAACGATTGCCAAGCTGATAAATACAGCATTATGAATATTCATGTGTATCATAATTTGAGCCGATAATGCAATAGCAAGGCCAAATATAACTTGGCTTTTCGCACCCTTAGGTGAAGTTTTTGGATCGGTTATCATATTAAATGTGAAAATAAACAATCCTCCCCACATATAGGTACTAAAGTGCGAATTCCATACATCCGGCCAAATCAATAGTCTTACAAATTGTATCCCAACAAAACTTGTAAAAAAGGTAAACACTAACGGCAATCGATGTGCCTTATAGACTAGATAAAGCCCGCCCAAAGACATTAAACCTAGTATCCATAGATAATATCCCCACTGCAGCGGGTCCGTAGCAGTTACCGGAAACAATATAGATATTACAGCAATACCACTATTTGAAGGATTAAAAATATGGCTTCCTTGGTACCGTATCAAATGTTTCAAACCAATAGCTACCATCGCCGCCATAATAAAAGGTATTATTGTTTCTGCACGTAAGGCAAGTGAAATTCCAAGCCCAGTTATAACTGCACTATAAGGCCAAACGAAAGTACCTTTTTTCCAATAAAGGTAAAAAAACTCCAATAGTATGCAAACGCCTAATGTAATAACAATTTGCCATATAGTGACTGAAAACTGTAATAAAACCCCACCGAGAATTGCGTAAGTGCTAAGAAGGATAATCTGCATAATACGAGGATCCCGAATCAATCCCATATCTTTTTCAACTCCTTGTCAACCGATTTTATCGGGACATACATTTCCTGTGGTGAGATTTCATACCAACGAACAATTCCCTTTTGATCGATAATAAAGATGGAATGTGTATTAACAGGACCCATGTCCATACCACCTGGTACATCGGTCACGCCATAAGGTTTTCCTACTTTTTGATTCGGGTCATACATAA
>NZ_JBMERP010000047.1:0-26684 GCF_049310925.1 Virgibacillus sp. DJP39
ATTACTGTATCACGGACAACACAGAGACTGTAGAGAAATTTCTTTACCGAGTAAAAGAGTTGTTGTTTAAGTGGATGAATCGAAGGAGTCAAAGGAAATCTTTCAGTTGGGATAAGTTCAATACATTCCTTAGAAAGTACCCTTTACCTCGTCCGGTGATAAAAGTAAATATATATGATTTGAAGAAAGATATTAACTACATTCTATGAATGGTGATAGGAAGAGCCGTGTGCGATAATTCCGCACGCACGGTTCTGTGAGGAGTAGAGGAGCGACCCAATAGGGGAATCGCTCCCGCTTACTCGACCGGGAAGTAAGAGATCGACGAGACCCCGCAGGACGGTAGTCCGAGGAGGCTCGGCACTCTCCCGCGGAAAGCGAAGTATATTCGAAGATGCGATGGTAGATCGACACATTTTGTACCATTTTTAAGTTTTTCAGCGGCCTCGAAAGCGAAGTGTTGAGACCCCACAGTGAGCGGTTTTGGCGACCCTAGGAGGCTCAGCGCAAGCCCTAAGGTGCGCGTAGTGATTTTTCCGCAGCGGTTGTTGAGCATGGAACATGATTTTTAGTTACTTCGCATTTTTTATCAAATGCGAAGATTAAAGAGCAAGAAAACTTACGCAAAGAGCCTAAACAAAAGGTTAATTTATAAATGATTGAAACTTATTACTATGTTGATTGCTCTAACAAACAAAGGCAGAAGGGAGTCTGGGTTTGTGGAAACTATAGAACTAGCTAAGAAAGCTATAAATGGAGATGAACAAGCATTTGGAACACTGATCAGGAGTGAAAGTGAAAAGTTGTATAAAATTGCAATGCTTTATGTACGTAATAATGATGATGCACTAGATGTCATTCAAGAAACCGTTTATAAAGCATTTGTATCTATTAAACAAGTTAAAGAGCCAAAGTACTTTCAATCCTGGCTTACCAAAATTCTTATTCGAACTTGTTACGATTTACTTAAGAAGAAAAAGAAAGTTGTTTATCTGGATGACAATAGTCTTTTGAGCCAATATGGTGGTGAACATAGTGACAATACGGATGTGAATCTTGATTTGATTAATGCAGTTTCCACGTTAAATGACGACTACAAAACAGCTATCATACTATTTTATTTTCGTGATTTACCGATAATTGATATTGCGGACATCATGAAGAAGCCAGAAAACACAATCAAAACCTATCTTCGTCGCGCAAAGTTAGAGTTGAGGAATTTATTAGAGGGAGGGACAGCATATGGACAAGGAGCACTTTGAAAAAGAAATGAATAAAATTGAAGTACCTAAACATGAACTTTTTAATGCAATTGACCAAGGGATTGAGAAGGGAAAAAGGAAAAAAAATAAAAAAAAGTCAAAACGTAAACTTACGGCTATCGTTTCATCATCTGCAGCAGCAACATTCCTAGCGTCGGGGTTAGTTTTTGCTCCCATAACAAATGTCTTTGCTTCAGTACCTGTAATAGGCTCGATCTATGAGAAGTTAAGTTTACAAATTGGTAAAGAATTATTAGCAAGCGACTTAATAACGGATATCAATCAGGAAGCCACTAGCAATGGGGTGAAAGTAAAGGTAACGAGTGCTTATTATGATGGCAATGTTATTGGTATAACGTTCGAAGCGAGTGGTGAGGATGTATCATACGATGAATTGAAGGGGGAGAGAGGTCCCGAGGCAGGATACAGTTATCACCTGTTTGATGGGGTTGAACAGAAACAATGGTCTGCTTCAATGACAGGATTAACTAAAACCGCAAATGGTTATGCAGGTGCGATAGAGTTGTTCAATCCTAATGCTAAACTGCCAAAAGATTACACACTACCACTGACATTCTCCTATATGGCTGGTGCTAAGGGTAACTGGAAATTTGATGTGCCTGTCGAACGAATTCCTTTTGATTCAATTAATGCAGAAGGAGACGATGTTTCCATACACGGCGATTATGCATTGAAAATGAAGTCTGTTGTCAAAGGAAAAGCAACAACAATGTTAGAGTATGATGTGGAGTTACCTGAGGTTGGAAAAGAAGATAATGTAAGGCTAACAGTCTATGATAACTTTGGGAATGAATTGTCCAAACGTGGAGCGAACATGCTAGATAGTGAGTTGGAAAATGGCATTATCCATAAGCAATTCAGAGAGCTTTTTCCTAGTAAGATTGATAAAGATGCAAGCCACCTAATTGTTAAACCAGAAATTGAAAGGTATGAAAGAGACACCATTCATACACTAGATCAAAGTACTCCATTTGTAGTAAAAAGTAATAGATTTGATTACCAAATAACAGTAAACAATGTAGAAAAACGAAGCAATAGATTACTCGTGGATTATTCAGTACAGAATGTGAATACAGATACCATAAGGCAAGACATAATCCAAAACTTTGCAGACTTTATTCATATCATTGATTCAGATGATATTAAGTATTCAAATGGCCAACTGGATATGAATAATATGCTTGAATCTATGGTTCGGAGTGAACAAACAAAACTTATTGATAAAAAGACACTTCATTTTCAATCTAATTTTGTGATGAAAGATATTGATGAAATATCATATAAAGATTTTTCATTAATGGTACCTTTTGGGACGTTAAGTTTAAATGATAAAGATATTAAAATGGATCCTATCAAGGTTGATTTAAAATAAAGTTGGATTTTAAGGTGTAAGGGCACTTTTTGCTCTTGCACCTCCTTTTTGTGTTCACTTTAACAAAGGTTTTTTCGATGCGTTCGTCGAAACTTAAGTGTAAACTATTAATTATATTAGAAAACTTGGCTTATCGCCAAGCTTTAATGGCGAAAGCCTTAGTTACACTTATGCAGTAAGAAAGGATTTATACTTTCTTACCTACCAAAAAAGGAGAGTGCATCTATGACTTTTTCAATAGTAGGTTTTGACCCGGATACTAAAGAACTGGGTGTCGCAGTACAATCAAAGTTTTTAGGAGTAGGTTCCGTTGTCCCTTGGGCTAAGGCTGGGGTAGGAGCTGTTGCAACGCAGGCTTTTGCAAACCCTGCATATGGACCAGATGGCTTAAAGCTAATGGAAGAAGGTAAATCGGCACAGGAAACGGTTGCTATTTTGACGAACCAGGACGAGGGAAAGGAAGATCGTCAGGTAGGTGTTGTTGATGCAAATGGAGAATCTTCCAGCTTTACAGGGGAAAGATGCTATGACTGGGCTGGAGGAAAGGCGGGCAAGCATTATGCCGCTCAGGGTAATATCCTGGTAGGAGCTGAAACAGTTGAAGCGATGGGAACTACATTTGAACAGGCAACAGGTACATTAGCTGAGCGGTTGTTACAAGCGCTGGATGCTGGACAAGCGGCAGGCGGGGATAGCCGTGGAAAACAGTCTGCAGCAATTTATGTTGTAAAAGAAAAAGGTGGATATCTGGGGATTAATGACCGGTACGTTGATTTACGGGTAGATGAACACCCAGATCCAATCAAAGAATTAATTCGTATCTACCAGCTTCAACAGTTGTATTTTGGAACGACCAAGCAGGAGGATATACTTGATATAAGTGTGGAGACTCGTAAAGTTCTCGTTCATCATCTAAACCGATTAGGCTTTATTCAAAGCAATCAAATCGATGATGATGCCCTCCATGAAGGTTTAACAGCATTTCTTCATGTGGAAAACTTTGAAGGTAGAGAACTTGAAAAAGGGAAAATTGATAAAGAGGTGTTAGATTTTATTAAAAATAAGGGGGATTCTTAATGAGTGATAAAGTCCAAATAAAAGTAAATGACAACGGTTCTTTGCGTGTATCTGGTGAAATTGAGTTAGTTGATGGGGAAGGAAACGTGTACGATACAAAGAGAATATTTTCCCTTTGCCGCTGTGGTCAATCATCAACAAAACCATTTTGCGATGGGACTCATAAAAAAATAGGGTTTGATAGTAAAGTAAAAGTATAGGTTCAGTTTGATGGGTTCTGGAAAACAGCCCATTAGTTGAAAGTGTACAAATGCTACTAAAGCTTTCACCATAAAAGATTGGCTCTGTTCGCGTCGAATAGATGTGAAAATCGAGCGCTGATCTGAATTATCGAGCACTGATCATCAGAAATCGAGCGCTGACATGCAAGAAACGAGCGCCGAACGCCCCAAAACGTGCACCAATCAATTGGTGCGCGTTTTTTCATGTTTAGCGCTCGAAAAAACAATCTGGCGTGCGATTTTGTCCATTTGGTGCTCGATAATTACAGAATGCCAGCTGTAACAGCGCTAAGCATAGATGCTCCAATAACCTTCCCTTTTTAATTTAAATTCCTTCAAAATATACTATTGCATCGACATCCAGCCAACCTTCCAGACTCCTGTTTCTGGATCTTTTATTAGCCTAAAACCAGCTCGTTCCGCACCTGAATTAGATTCATCAAGTTTGAACATAATGACTGTTTCGTTATCGGATATCTCTTTTTCCTCAAAAGACTTCACCTTAAGTAATTTCTGATACAATTTTTTAGAGTTTTCTTTTGTTATTTCATCTTCAGCAAAGAAAGGGTCATTAAAAAATTCCTCTCTACTCGGAGTACCAGAGTGATCACCCTTAATATAGAGCGCATATTGAACTTCACTGTTTCCCTCGTTTTGCGTGTGGAAATACATTCTGAAAATATCGAATGGTTCCAGTCCTTTTAACAGTTTATCATTCAAAGACTTGGCGTATTTGGAATATATATTAAGTAATTCATCAGATAAACGTATAGAATCACTTGTTGTTTTAGAAGCAGAATCAAATTTGAATGGTAGCTGGTTAACTCCTCCAAGATCTATTCTTGACCATGCTGATGAATAAGTATAGCGAATTTCGTTTACATTTATATTAAATCCCTCTGCATAAGAAAACTTTCCAATCCCGAGATCCTTTTTGAAGCCTTCACTATCCTGAAAAAAGAAAGGGATTTTTCCGCCTATATCATTCTGTGCAAACGGGATGTTCATTAATGATTTTTCATCTGGCATTAACATCAGCACATCTTCATCGGAAAGCTCTCCGTTTAATACTTTTTTACCTTCGAAAGTGACTATGATTTTACTATCATGTTTTTTAACATCTGTAACTTTCATTTCTCCGATTACATCACCAACCTCAATTGTTTGTGGATCAAACGTTTGGTATGGACCATCGTCAGCTTCGAGGTATGTGCTGTATTCCTCTTCGTCAGGTATACCAGAAAGATTATCCTGTTCTGGAGGTGGTGTTGATGGTGAAGTTACTTCGCTAGTGTCTTCTTGCCCAAATTCAATTAAGCCAAGTTGATCGTTTGCCACTACAAACCCTGCAAACAGTAACGCTGCATAGACAATCGCAGTTAACGAGCTTGGGAGAATGTGAGATCTTTTATGTGGTTTGCTACTATTAATTTTTTGCAGAACTGCTTGTTTATCTGAAGCTGTAAATGAAACTGGTATTTCCTTTTTAAATTGATTTTTTACTGAGTTCAATTGCTTATCCAAGGTAAACACCTCTTTCTGTTGTTAAGAGTTGTTTGAGCTTACCGCGCCCTCTGTTTAACCTGGTTCTTACAGTAGCTTCATTAATTCCGAGAGCATGGCTTATTTCTTTAGAAGTTAACTCTTTAAAGTAATATAGAATGATAACCTCGCTGTATTTAGTAGGCATATCCATGATTTGATTCAAGAGTGTGGTTGTTTCGGCCTGTCTTTCAAAGAGGTCCTCTGGATTACTTCCGCTTTTTGGAAGGGTAGCAACTTTTTGTACTAGTTTTTCTTTTAGCCGTTTATTACGAGATTGCCAGCTCCTTAAGTGGTCTTTGCTTTTGTTGATTGCTATTGAATAAATCCAGCTTCTAAGTGATGCATTCCCTTGATAAGTATGAAGCTTTTGATAAATTGCTACAAAGACCTCCTGTGTCACGTCATCCGTATCTGCAGAATTTTTAAGATACGTATAGACCAGCCTTTTTATTTCATCACCATATGTATCCATGATTGATTCAATCGTATGTTTTGGGTTGTTGTGAAGCAACTGGATTTCATGTCCTTTGGATGGAGGTTTTGAGGACTCAGATAGGTTCATTTACATTGCCTCCTTACTTTAAAAATTTTAGGTTATTTTCTAAAAGATTGTTGCTTTGGACACAAAGTGTATAAACTGCGACGTAGTGAATACTTTTGCCACCGTTCCGGCAGAATACTTCGCTTTCCGCGGGCACGGCCTCAGTCTCCTCAGAAGCAAAGAGCGCTTCTTCCGGGGTCTTCGGACGCGTGCTGTTCCCGCGGGAGTCTACGTATTCTGCCTCCACTAGGAATAATCCTATGTTTTAATAGGGTTTCTTCTCCCTAGAACAGAAAGCTAACTAAGCTGCGGAAAAATGCGAGACTCCAGTGGGAAAGGAACAGTCTGAAGACCCCGCAGTGAGCGGTTTTTGCTCCGAGGAGGCTGAAGCGTTCCCCACGGAAAGCGAGTGTTTTTTAGAAGCGCTGGATCAGCATCAATTTTGTAAAGGATGGTAGGAAACAAACATAGCAGTTACGTCGCAATTTGCATCAACTGTGAAGATTAAAAATCAATAAAACTTACTAGTACGACGTAGTGTTTTCGTTAAATGATTCATTTTTGCTGATTTCTATATTATAATTATTAATTTTATATAAAAAAGGTTTAAGAAAAACTAAATAGCAAAAAGTGGAAACGATTACAAATGGTCGAATAAAGGCATATAAGGAAAATCTAATGCAAATTTTGTCTAAATAATTGCTTACCTACAACCGATATACTATTAAATGCCTTTTTAATTTACTTAAAGGGCACGTTGATAGGTGAGGTGAGTTTTATGAAAGCAGTCAGACATCCAGCGATTTTATTTATCCTCTTTTATACCACCATCTTTTACTTGTGGATTATTCTATTCAAAGAAAGCACTTTACTATTAAATAAAGGCGTAATCATCTTGTTAATAACCGGAGGAGCGGTTAGTTTTTACTGGCTATTCAATTCCTTTCTCATCATTAAATCGAAACAACGATACTTCTGGTTGTGGATGAGCCTTGGTGTTTTATTTTATTCAATTGCGAATATGATTTGGTTTTTAGACCGAAGCGCAATAGATTTAATCAGTTTTGTAGGAACTGCAGATTACATTTGGCTTGTTTCCTATGTATTTTTCACTATAGCCTTTGTCTATCAAATAAAGCGTTTGATAGTCGATATATCTATTATTCCAGTTATCTTTAACATTGTTATCTTTATAACAGTAGTTACATCGATTAATATCTATTATATTGTCCAGCCTGTTCTTAATCATGCTATTATATCAGATGAAATGTCTAACATGACGCTGGCATATTCAATATATAACTTAGGCTTTTTAATTGCAGTAATCAGCATTTATTTTTTATCTTACGGTACTGAGAGAGGATTTATTTCTTTCATAATTTTTGCATTAATAATTCAATCAATAACTGATAGTATTTATTCTTATCTTTCTATTATCGGAAAGTATGATACAGGAAGCTTGGTGGATCCTTTATGGCAAATAGTAATACTGGTGTTTGGTCTGTCTAGTATATATGATCGAAAAAAACGGAAAAGTAAGTTACCATCACGCACAATAGCCGGTTTTCAAAGGGTACAAATGAGTCCTGTTCCTTATATCGGCGTACTGGCACTGCTTGGTTTAGTAATTATCCACCATACCGAAAGCATAAATGCTCTAACTATTGGACTTAGTATCTCTTTGGTATTGATTTTAACTAGACAAATCATTGTTGTAAGATCTAATGCGAAGTTGGTAAGAGAATACAAACAAATAGCTTATCATGACACATTGACAGGGTTATCCAATCGGTGGAAATTTAAAGAAGACGTTGAATTATTAGTTGAAACAGCAAAAGAAGAGGATCAAGCGGTCACCCTGATGCTTTTGGATATAAATCGTTTTAAATATGTTAATGATACGTTGGGTCATAACTATGGAGATCTACTGCTAATTGAGTTTGCTACACGTTTAGAAAAGTTGTTAGATGATAGGGGAAGATTGTACAGAATCGGCGGAGACGAGTTTATGATTAGCTTTTTCAATTTAAATCAATCAGAAATCAAAGCTATAGTCGAGGAAATTGTAGAAGAGAAAAATCAATTATTTATCATCGAAAATCATGAGATATCTGTTACACCCAGCATAGGAATTAGCATATTTCCTGAGAATGCAACAACTGTCAACGAACTGGTTAATAAAGTAGACGCAGCTATGTATTTTTCAAAAGAAAAAGATACAAGCTTTCACTTTTATGATGAAGAGTTAAATAATTTAATTGCAAGAAAAAGAATATTGGAAAGTAGTTTGAAAAACGCTAGGGAAAACAATGAACTTGAGCTATTCTATCAGCCACAATTTGAGTTGCAAACAGGTAAATTAATAGGGATGGAAGCATTGATTCGCTGGAATCATCCTGAGCTGGGATTAGTTTCCCCAGCAGAGTTTATTCCATTAGCAGAACAAACTGGACATATTGTTTCATTTGGAGAATGGGTACTAGAAACAGCGTGCAGACAAAACAAGAAATGGCAGGATGCTGGTTACGAAAACCTTTGTGTATCTGTTAATGTGTCAGCACGTCAATTTCGCCACAATAATTTTTTCCATACGGTTACAACCATATTGGATAGGACCGGTCTTGATCCTACGTTATTAGAGCTTGAGATAACGGAAAGCATCATGCAGGATGTAGACGAGTCAGTTAAAGTTATGACACAGCTGAGAGAGTTGGGTTTGAGTGTATCAATTGATGATTTTGGAACAGGCTATTCTTCTCTATACATGCTAAGGCAATTACCGATTGATACGCTTAAAGTAGACAAGTCTTTCATCGATAATATTGTAGAATTAACAAACCAATCAATCGTTAAAACAATAATTGATATTGGCCATAACCTGCAATTAAAAGTGATTGCAGAAGGTATAGAATCAATTGATCAGGTAAGCGTCCTTAAGCAACAGGGATGCATTCTGGGTCAAGGTTATATTTTCAGTAAACCACTCCCTGTAAAGGAATTTGATGTGTTACTTGCAGACGAAAAAAATTATCTGATTCCGATGATATAATGGATGTGCACGCCAATCAATGATTGGTGTGCTTTTTTAATATTGGATACGCCAATGATATATAATGGTAAACGAATTACGGTTAGAGGAGGAGTATGCTTGGAAAATCTACTACGAGCTATAGATTGGAAGAAAAACACAGCTAAGTTAAAGGATCTTTTAGAACAGACCGAATTGAATGTAGAATATTTAAATCAAGGTAATGAAGCGGAAGTAGTAAAGGTTAGCATCTTAAGGGAAAGCTTTGTATTAAAGTCATGGAACCTTGAATCAAGACCAAATGTTGAATTCCAATACCTGTTATTAAATGCCCTTGCCCAATTTGGAGTGCCTGTTTCTAATGCAGTTGGATGGGGTACAAATCATGAGGGATACAGTGTTCTTTTAACAACGTATGACGGCCCACCAGTTTTAACCGTAAGTGAAGCTGCTGTAACTAAATTTGCGGCAATTTTAGTGGATATTCATTGTACTCCATACAATAAGCTTGCGGTAACGCTACCAAGCTATGAATTTATCATTCTAGGCGAGAAAACTCCATCCTCAAGGAATGAGAAGGGCGTTAGCAAGATGAATCGCCTTCGGACAAGGGATAGCTTTAGCTATCCCTTGTCCGAATAATTAAGCGCTAGCCCAAAAGTCTAAAGCGTTTTTCATAGCTCAACTTATCAACATTATAGAACAAACGTTTGCGTTTTTTTAAGACGTCATATATAATAAAAGAGAAGGGGGGATGACCGTTTTGTTTGGCCATAGGGCTTATAAATTCAGGATCTATCCTAACCAGAATCAAGCTATCTTGATTAATAAAACCATTGGATGTTCTCGTTTTGTGTTCAATCATTTTTTGACAAAATGGAATGCAACTTATAGGAATACGGGAAAAGGTTTGACCTACACCATTTGTTCTTCTCAATTACCACAACTAAAGAAAGAATTGGATTGGCTAAAAGAAGTGGATAGCATCGCTATTCAGTCCTCAGTTAAAAACCTTGCCAATTCTTATTCCAGGTTCTTCAAAAAACAAACGAATGCTCCACGTTTTAAGTCTAAAAATAACAAGGTGCAATCCTACACAACTAAATACACGAACGATAATATTGCAATTGTTGGTAACAAAATGAAACTGCCTAAACTCGGACTTGTGAAATTTGCTAAAAGCCGAGAAGTCGAAGGTCGCATTTTAAACGTTACTATTAGACGTAATCCAAGTGGTAAATACTTTGTATCCATTCTTGTTGAAACAGAAATGCACGAATTACCTAAAACAAACATGTCTGTTGGTATCGATGTTGGACTGAAAGAATTTGCCGTTCTTTCCAATGGAACAAAATATGAAAATCCAAAATTTTTTCGCGCCCTAGAAAAGAAATTGGGTAAAGCACAGGCGTCACTTGCAAGACGAAAGAAAGGTTCTTCCAACTGGAATAAACAACGAATTAAAATTGCACGACTTCACGAAAAAATAACTAATATGAGAAAAGATTACTTGCATAAAATCTCCTACACTATTGTTAAAAACCACGACATAATTGGTATCGAGGATTTGCAAGTATCCAATTTATTGAAAAATCATAAGTTAGCAAAGGCAATTAGCGAGGTAAGTTGGTCACAATTTCGAGCAATGCTAGAATACAAAGCAAAAAGCTATGGGAAACAAGTTGTAGTTGTCGCTAAAAATTTCCCTTCTAGCCAACTTTGTTCCTGTTGTGGCTATCAAAACAAAGCCGTTAAGAATCTCGCACTACGTGAGTGGGATTGCCCATCTTGTGGTACACATCACGACAGGGATCTTAACGCAAGTATAAATATTAAAAATGAAGCAATAAAACTTCTAACCGTAGGTCCTACGGGGTTAGCCTAATTAAAACCGACTGTTAGGTTGGTGTTCTTAGGAATCTCCCACTTCAAACAGACCGCAAGGTCGTTAAGTGGCGAGAGGGTTCAACGAATACTTTTATCCCGAAATAGAAAAACACCCCGATCTGTATGAATCAGTTAAACCTATAGTTGAGAAGCTAAACCTCCAACAGAATTGTGTTATCCACGGTGATTTCCATTTTGAAAATGTTGTAGGAAAAAACGGTGAATATAAAGTAATAGACTGGACGAATGGGCAGCTTGGTGACAAACGTTATGACTTTGCTTGGTCAAGCTTATTAATAAACGTATATGGTGGGCAAGGTTATTCAGCTGTATTTTGTTCGGAATATTTAAAGGTAATTCCGCTGAATGATGATGAAATCAAACTAGCTGAGGCACTGGCTTGCATAAGATGGGTCTTACTCAATCGCAGTGATCAGGTACCAATTAGGGACGCAACTATCAAACGGGTAAAACACATAATGTGTACAAATGGATATTTAGGAAGCGTTAGACTTTGAAACCGAAATGACTATTAAGTTTAAATTTTCGGTAAACTAAATTGGCTATCTAAAACTGAGAATATATACTGGATTAGAATAAAGTAAATGATCATAAAAATTAAAATGAGAGCGCTTTCTACACCAGGAAGGAATTATGCATCCAAATGCATTGGAGCATGGTGTAGATGTAATTATTGTATCCAATCACGGTGGTCGCCAGGTTGATGGGGCTCTGGGGGCGCTTGACGCACTTCCACTTGTGTGTGATGTAGTTAACAACCAGATTCCCGTTCTGATAGATAGCGGAATCAGAAGACGATCAGACGTAGTTAGAGCACTTGCACTAGGAGCAAAAGCGGTACTTGCTGGAAGGCCGTGTATGTACGGGTTGGCTGTAGCGGGTGAGAAGTCTGTATGTGAACTAAATAAATCATTACTCTAAAAGATAAGGAGGTAGTCTTGTGGATGCAGATGTAATCGTAGTAGGAGCTGGACTTGCTGGGTTAGTTGCAACAGCTGAAATTGCCGACGCTGGCAAAAAGGTGCTGTTACTTGACCAGGAACCGGAAGCTTCATTTGGCGGGCAGGCCTGGTGGTCATTCGGTGGTTTGTTTTTAGTAGATTCACCTGAACAAAAACGAATGGGAATAAAAGATACAAAGGATTTAGCTTGGCAGGACTGGCTTGGTACTGCAGGCTTCGATAAAGAAGACGACGAAGATTACTGGGGAAAGAAATGGGCGAAAGCTTATGTGGATTTTGCTGCAGGGGAAAAGCGAGCCTGGTTGAGGGAAATGGGAATGAAGTTTTTTCCTGTTGTAGGCTGGGCTGAGCGTGGCGGCTACCTTGCAGAAGGCCATGGAAATTCAGTACCGAGATTTCATATTGTTTGGGGGACTGGCCCCGGTATTGTAGCACCCTTTGAGCGGCGTGTTCGTGAACATATGAAAAATGGAACAGTAATTTATAAGCCAAGACATCAAGTAGATCAATTGGTTACGAAGAATGGGGATGTAGTAGGTGTTAGCGGGTCCATTTTAGTAGAAAGTTCTGCAGCACGTGGTGAAGTAAGTCTAAGAGAAGTCGTTGGAGATTTTGAATATAAATCAGAAGCGGTTCTAGTATCAAGTGGTGGAATAGGGGCAAATCATGAACTGATTCGTGAGAACTGGCCTAGTAGACTAGGAAAGCCTCCAAAAACTATGATTTCAGGGGTACCTGAACATGTAGATGGACGTATGCTTGCGATAACAGAAGAAGCTGGTGGTCGAATTGTTAACCGTGATCGCATGTGGCATTATACAGAGGGAATTAAAAATTGGAACCCTGTATGGAAAAATCATGGAATACGTATTTTGCCAGGGCCATCATCCATGTGGCTGGATGCACGTGGTAATCGTTTCCCGGCACCGAACTTTCCAGGCTTTGACACACTCGGAACACTTGAGACGATTCAAAAAACCGGCTATGATTATTCCTGGTTTATTTTGACGCAAAAGATTATTGAGCGGGAGTTTGCCCTCTCTGGTTCTGAACAAAATCCCGACCTGACTGGGAAAAGTATTAAAAAGGTCTTGAACAGAGTACTTCCAGGACCCACTTCTCCTGTTAAGGCGTTCATGGACAAAGGAGAAGATTTTGTCGTTGCAGATAATATTGATAATCTGGTAATCGGTATGAATAAGCTAACAGGAGAAAAACTGTTGGATAGAGATACTATACTACGTCAAATTGAGGCGCGTGACAGAGAAATAGATAATACATATTCAAAGGATTTACAAATAACCGCAATTCGTGGTGCGCGCAACTATCTAGGAAATAAATTAATTCGAGTTGCCAAACCACATAAATTACTAGATTCAAAAAACGGCTCGCTAATAGCTGTCAGGTTGAACATTGTCAGCAGAAAAACATTAGGTGGACTACAAACAGACTTATCTGGGCAGGTGCTGAATCAGTCAGGGGAGACGATTCCTGGACTTTATGCAGCTGGTGAGGTGTCTGGTTTTGGTGGTGGTGGATTACATGGCTATCGAGCGCTAGAAGGTACATTTTTGGGTGGTTGTTTGTTTACAGGGCGTGAAACAGGAAGAGGGATAGTTGAGGAGTTAAAATAGGTGTATGTGTAATGGGACTATGGAAACCCGTAATCTTTTAGGAGGTTGCGGGTTTTTTTAGGTTGGTTGGTGTTTTGGGCGACGGTTGATAAATGTGGCGCGACAATTCAATATCTTGAACCGAAGAAATCATAAATAAACGAAAAAGAGGACCAGGCAACTAAGCCCGGTCCTCTTAATAAGTCTTACTTATAAATTAATACTTTACCAACAGTTTTATCAGCGCTTTGTCCAGTTACACGGAATTTTAATCCTAGTTCTGGTACATTACGTCCAGCGTCAACTAAACCTGGATTGCTCCAGTCTAAGCTATCGTCAAACAATGGTGTGCGTTGTGTAAAGTTGTCTGTCATAGTAAATTGCCCTGGATAGTTAAGGAACATTTTATCTGTTTTATCTAAGCTGAATGCAGCATCATGTAGTTGGTAACGGCTAGAACCAACTGCTCCATCACTCCAATAGTTGGCGTGTTGATCAGCGTCAACTACACCTAGGAATCCTTCACCAGGGTGAAGACCAGTCCAGTTGTTGCTATAAGATTCATCTACATACCATACAACTAAACCTTGGTCATAACTCATTAGGCTTTCACCACGACGGATGTGATCTAATCCTTCATCTACACCATTATGTGATCTCCATTCAAGAAGATAATAGTGGTCAGAATAGAATTTACCTTTATCCTTAGTGAAACCGTCTAGTGTAAATGATGATTCACCTTCAGCATCATCAAATAACGTCTGAGTCCCATCGACAGTTACCGAAATATCATCAGCATATAATCCAGGTTCAATAGCAGCAACATCTGTCCAGTAATTTATTTTTACTTGGATACTTTCTCCTGCATATGCAGATAGATCAAATGATGCATCTATCCATCCATTAGAAGAACCAGTAATACCGTGTCCAGGGTTTTGATCATAAGGGTTAGTTGTTGTTGTGATATTACCTTCAACAGCTACCCAATCATCAGAACCTTCTTCTTTTACTTGTACTGAACCATAATCCCAATCTGTTTCAATTTGGTACCAAGCCTTGAAATCAAATGACGCGCTTGTAGCATTTGTTAAGTCAACCGAAGTAACCATTGAATTATCAATTTCATTTCCACTTCCACTGAAATATTCAAATTCTCCACTGTAAGGAGTATTTACATCAGTCATTTTGTCTGGCATGTCAATACGTACTGCGTCATTGTTTGTACCTTTTGTTACAGCTTCGTCAAGAAGTACAGAAGTACCTTCACTTGTAACGTCTGCTGCATTAAGTGTAGTTCCACTTAACCAGTTACCACCATGCCATGCTTGTAGCTTTTCTTTGGCATAAGCACTAAATCCAGAAGGCTCTGTTCCACCAATAGCACCGGCCCAGCTTCCACTTGCCATGATTGACCAGTAAGAAACTGCTTCACCAGCACCAGTATACTGTGTGTCATACTCATCTGGTAGTCCTAAGTCATGACCATACTCGTGAGCGAATACACCGGCTGCTCCATCTTCAGGCTCGATAGTATAATCGTATGCTCCTAAAAGTCCACCGAAACGATCACTATCAGATGACCCTCCAGGAACTGCAACCAATCTACCAAGATTCCAACGGTGTGACCAAATTGCATCTCCACCTAATGAGCCTCCACCAGCTTCTTCACCAACACCTGCGTGGATAACCATTAGGTGATCGATGATTCCGTCTGGCTCAGCTTGTACTCCGTCGCCATCATAGTCGTCACGGTCCCACTCGTCATATTCGCTTAAATCAACGTTAGGATCCTGTCCAGCCTTTGTAAGTGCTTCATAGACTAATGTACGTGCACGAGCATCGTTTCCATCCGGAGCAGGTACGTTTCCGCCATAGTAAGCAGCTGGATGATCAGCTGTATACCAACCAGCAACTTTACCATCTACTGTATAGCTGTTGCCTGATTGAGCTTCGTAATATTGCTTCATGGAAACAAGATTTTTTCCATCTGGGCCTTCATATCCATCTTGACCAAAAATCATATTTTGGAAGTGCTCAAGTGGATAATTTTCATACCACATGTCAGTTTCCTCTTTGGTGATTGAACTAGCTGTGTAGTCCGGGAATTCGATAGCAAGTACTAGAACTTTATCTTCGCGTACTTCACCGTTGAATGCTTCTTTTTCAACAGAACCTACTTCATTGTTCTTAGCTTGACCAAGCTTATTACCTTTGCCGTTCTTTAAGCCATTACTAGTTGTTTTATCATTATCCTTCATTTTTACGTCGAGACCTTTTGGAAGCTTATCCTTATTAGATGCAGGACTATCAGCCTTTGCTTTCAAAAACTTCTGCAATGCCTTCTGTGCCTCGGCAGGACTTGCACCCTCCGCAATGGTACCGTTTTCTTTTAACATCTCTATTAATCTCTCATCATTTGCAATGCCTAAATCTAATGGTGACCCAACTGATGCTGAAACTTTTGCAGTTAGATTGTTAGATTCTGGTACATCTACTGATGTTGCGCTAATTGCCGTTCCAAACCCTAAAGTAAGTGCTAGAGTTGTGGAAAGAATCATTCCCTTTTTCATGAATTCGTTTCCTCCTATAAAATAGTAAGATTTCCCCGCAATGATACTAAATTAGTAATAGGACCCCCTTTTATAACTTTAGTCGGTAAATCTGTAAAAATGAAAACTCTAAAGATTAGTAAATGTCGAACAATCTAATGATACAACCATGGCGGAATATTGTAAATATTGTTGACAAAAAAGGTTAAAAATAGTGCAAATACACTAATAAATACTAAGTATATATACCCATAAACAGACCTGAACTTGACTTTCGTGTAGGACTTAAGTGTTGTTTGGGAGTTTTTGTAATTGAAAGAAAAATGGTATATTATATTTATGAATTAAAAAACATACATAGAATTCGAATCGAAAATAGGAAAAATTAATTATTAGATTAGAAGCATTTTGGTTAAAAGTAGACAAAAAATAAGGCCCAGAACCTTGTAATGCTCTGGTGCCCTTTTTTTAAAATATAATTAGTGAATTGCCTTTTTCTTAAAGCGTCCGCCTTTAACATCATGTATGTCTCCGACTGCCAGAAAGGCGGATTCGTCCTTATCTTCAACGATACTTTTTACTTTGGCTTCTTCAAGCCTGGTTATTACAGTGAAAATCACGCGCTTATCATCCCCGGTGTATGCACCTTCACCATGGAGATAGGTTACGCCTCTGCCAAGTCTGTCGTTTAATGCGTCTCCAATTTCTTTATGATGGTCGCTAATAATCCAAACTGATTTTGACTGATCCAATCCTTCAATTGTAACGTCAATTGTTTTGTAAGCAATAAAATAAGCAATTAAGGAATACATGGCACGATCCCACCCAAAGACGAATCCGGCACTACCTAAAATAAAAAGGTTCATAAACATAACAACCTCACCCACTGAGAATGGCGTTGCCTTGTTGAATAAAATGGCAAGGATCTCAGTACCGTCAAGTGAACCTCCATGGCGGATGACCAGTCCTACACCAACCCCAATACAAAGGCCTCCAAAGACGGAAGCAAGTAAAAGGTCATCAGTCAGAACCGGGACGGGGTGAAATAAAAAAACACCGATTCCAAGTATTATGTTACCTATTAAAGTTGTAACGGCAAAAGTTTTTCCAATGTATTTGTAGCCAATTATAAAGAAGGGGAGGTTAAAGAGGACTAATAAAATGCCAAGATTAATGTTCGTTAAATAGGAAGTTAGTATAGAGATTCCAATAATACCACCATCGATGATATTATTAGGTACCAGGAATATTTCCAGTCCAACCGCTACGAGTAGCGAGCCGAGTGGAACAAAAAGCATTCGTTTTATTAATTTTGATTTGGATAACCTTTTCTGGCGGTTAACAGTTTTAACATTTTCAAAGTTTTGTGGGAGCTGCTGTTCCTGCATGTTTTTCCTCCTTTGGAATTTAATTATTCTCAATTATACCATTAATTTACTATTGAGATTATGCAGGTTGTACATTGAAAAAGAACTATTGGTTGAGAAAAACTAATTAGGAGATGAAAAAATGAAACGAATATTACCCCATATTTATTTGGAAAATTGTAAGGAAGCCTTGAATTATTATCAAGAGGTATTTGATGGTGAGATTAAGAATATTCAGATGGCAGATGGAATGGAGATGTTTAAAGGTCACGAGGGTAAGTATATTCATGCTGAGTTACATATAAATGCGTTATGTATCATTTATTTTGCAGATATATTTGGTGATCAACAAACAAGTGAAAATATATGGCTAATGATTGACATAGAAACAGAAGATGAAATAAATAATTTGTATGATACGTTAATCAACGATGGAAAAATTAAGATGGAATTACAGGATACATTCTGGGGTTCGAGATACGCAGTGGTTACTGACAAATTCGGTTTAACCTGGGAGTTGAATCTGCAAAAATAAATAATTGAATTTAGATAGTAACCTAAAAAACATCGGTAAAATATCCCTTTCATAAAAGTTGGAATTATAACCAACCTATCCAGTATAGGGAGGTGATTTTTATGCACAAACAGATAAGAGAAATTATGACCTCGGATGTGTTCACGATCAATGAAACCCAGAGCATACAAGAAGCGGGGGCCTTGATGAGTGAAAAGAACATTGGATCCATGCCAGTTGTGGGTAATGATGGCCATATAGTTGGTATGATTACCGACCGCGATATTACACTTCGCTCCACAGCCCAAGGTGAAGATTCACATACACCTGTTTCTGAGGTGATGACAGCCCAGCAGGTTGTTAAAGCAACTCCTGACATGGATGTTCATGAGGCAGCAGAATTGATGGCACAGCAACAAATACGTCGTTTGCCGGTTATCGAGAATGGACAGGTTATCGGAATGATTGCTTTAGGTGACTTGGCAGTCGAAAACCAGTTAACGAATGAGTCTGAAGAAGCTTTATCAAGTATTTCAACGCCTTCAAAACCACAACAGTAGTATAATTTAACTTGAGCATAGGATTAGAATGGCAAGAGCATTCTGTTCTATGCTCTATTTTTTCACTTTCTAAAATAGTTCCTTATAATTTGTCTTATATTTAGCGTAGTTATTCGTTTAAAAGTTAGTTTAAGAATATCCGTTTAAGTATTTTTTTCAAAAAAACTAAAACTGTTTTACTGGCTAGTATGTCTAATACATAGAAAAAGAGAAAAATCGGGGTGGAAATATGGATATGGATGGATTGCTCCATGCTGCAAAAAAAGGAGATAGTGAAGCGTTTCTTCAGCTGATAACAAGCAATAAATCGCAGCTGTACCGAGTAGCGCTTGCTTATTTAAAAGATGAACAAGAGGCACTTGAGGCTATCCAGGAGGTTACCTTTCGCTCATATAAAAAAATTAAGAAGGTCCGTGAGCCTAAATACTTTGCTACATGGTTAACGCGAATCATGATTAACTACTGTGCAGATGAATTAAAAAGAAAGAAGCGGTTTTCACCGGCTGATTATGATGTTAAGGCAAAAACAATTGTAGAGGAAAACGATAGTCGAATAACGATGGAGGCAGCTATCCAGGTACTTGAACCAAAATTACAGGAAATTATAATTTTAAAATACTTTCAGGATATGACGATTGAGCAAATAGCAACAAGCTTGGAACAACCAACGGGAACCATTAAAACATGGCTGAATAAAGCGTTACGGCGATTGCGAAAAGAGCTTGCAAAGGAGGGTGGATTCTATGTATAAAGAAGAAGAAAAGAAATTAACTGAAATGATGGATAGATACGAAAACATTGCTGTACCTGATCAAGTCGATGGTTACATAAAGGCAGGCATCCAACAAGCAACAAAAAGGAAGGTTCGAACTCGTACAACTGTCTTTTCAACGTTAACGGCAGCTGTTTTAGTAATTTTCCTCATTTCATCCATCCGAATATCACCGGTGTTTGCTTCTTATGTCAGTCAGGTACCTGGATTATCAAGCTTAGTGACGTTAGTTCAGGGTGATAAAGGATTGGAATCAGCTGTTGAAAATAGTTTTGTTCAGGTGGTTGATCAGTCAGAAAAGCATAATGGAATAACGTTTAATGTAAGTGAGGTTATTGCAGATGAATCCAGGCTACTTATCTTTTATACGATAGAAAGTGATAAGGACATAGACTCTCTTACGCTATCTGATGTAAGAATAAATAATGAAGCAGGAGAATCAGTAGTAGGCAGTCTAGGATTTGATTATATGATCGAAGGCATTGCCAAAGGGGAAAAGAAAGCGGGCAAGCTTGACGTCGGCTTTAAGGAAGGCATGGATCTCCCGGAAAAAATTGAATTGAAAACTAACATAGAAGTTGGTCTTTCAGGTGAAAAACGCAGCTTATTGGACCATACATGGGAAATCAATTTTCCCGTAGATGAAAAAAAGTTTTTTGGAAATGAAAAAGTCTATACGTTAAATGAAACTGTGGAAGTTGAAAATCAGGAGATTACAATTAAAGAAGTTACTGTTTTTCCGACGAGGATCGCTGTACATGTAAAATTTGATGCGCAGAACACAAAACGGCTGTTTAGCTTTGATGATTTAGCTATAGTTAATGGAAATGGAGAAGAGTGGGCAAGTGTATCCAATGGTGTAAATGCAGAACTTATTAGTAAAAATGAACAAATCCTATACTTGGAAAGTAACTTTTTCTCGAAGCCGGAAGAGATGTACGTAACGTTCTCGAGTATCAGGGCGCTCGACAAGGATAGAGTGAGTGTCGTAGTTGACCTCAAGCAGAATAAACTGTTAAAAAGGCCAAGCCAGCAATTAACCTTGTCAGATAAATCCACTTCAACTAATTTAGTTTTTTCTCTCACAAGACCCAGTAATCTTGATGATCATACTACATATGAGATTTTTGACCAAATGTATTATGATCATAATGGGGAAAAAAATGAATTTAAAAATGGCCAACTAATATCACATATCGGGGATGACAATACGATCGAAATTTCACTACCAATAGAAGCAGGTGGCCTGGATGGTCCTATAACGTTAAAACTAACTGATTACCCACAACGAATCTCAGAAGACATCAAAATGCCCATAAAATGAAAGAACAAAGCCGGTAGCACAAAGCTATCTGGTTTTTTTGGCAAGTAAGAAAGTATAAATCCTTTCTTACTGCATAAGTGCAACTAAGGCTTTCGCCATAAAGGCTTGGTGATAAGCCAAGTTTTCAATTCGGGCGGTGCCAGGCACGCATTAAATTCAAAAAATTATGATTAAACTGTTATTTATGTGTGGTGATAGGGTATTCTGTTTATAGGAGGCTTTTAGTTACGGAATTTAGTTGAACTGCTTGAAAAGGATCTATAGTGTTCAATATTTTATTGTGAGGCATAGAATAACCTTGCATACAGTATATTAGTTGAAACAGGGAGTTGTTATTAATGAGTTTAGAATCCAGTGAAATGTTTATTCATACGCTTGATCAATTGAAAAATGCCATGCCTGGAGAGGAGTCCCTATACATTGGTAAAGCGATTCAGGAAGCAACCCGTATTATTGATGAAGATTCGGGTTTTCCTATACTTTTTAAACTGGTAGAAAACTATGATCAGGCAGGTGTTTTTAAGAGTGGACCTTGGGAGAACCCACTAAGGTTACACGCACCTTTGGTAAGTGGTTCATTTAAAGTAGACGGGACCTATCCGATTTTTGAGATACTTAGTGAAATACGCATGCTTGCGATTGCAAAAGGCACGTATTCATACCCGAATGTTTCACAGGAATTCGCTACAAAATTTCTAAATAAGGTAATGGCATTAAATTTAGATTTGCTCTTTCCTAAAGCGACAGAAGAGGAACGTGTAAATCAAAACATTAATTTAAAGCGTGCACATAAATTGTTTCAATTCCTTGCTTCTGAATCTTCCTTAGGTTCATTTGCATCGACTTTGGTAGATGAGCTGGATCGCTTAACAGCGCAGCGCCCTATTATGGTTAACCGAATTACATCCATTATCAGTAGCGCCGAAAAAATTGAGGAGTCCGACTTAAATAAAAAGGATAAAAAAGAACTTGGCTATTATATAGATGCACTATCTTCACCTTCAGAATTAAGCAAGCGTTTTCCAGACTTGCTTGAATACACAAACCGTTTAAAGAAGCTAAGTACAAAGGAGATTAATAAAGAAGCAAAAGAACTAGCAGAAATCATGCGCGCCACAGGTTTGGTTAGTACTTTTCATGCAGTATTTGTACGATTTTTAAGTGAATTTGACCCAGAAAAGATATCGATAGCGCTGGACCTGAGTGAGAAAGGCCAGGCTAACTTAAATGAGCATACTACCCTAGTTCAGAAATTGATAACGAGCGCAATTTATCCTGAAACATGCCAGTCATTGTACGGGCTTGCTTTAATGCTTGACCGTGGTGTGTTGTCCTATACACCAGTAATTCCAGGGCTTGAAAGGATACTTGACCTTGATTTACTTCCAAGTGTCCAAGAAGTTTTACTCAATACAACAAATGACAACTCGAAGGAAATAAACGCAAATGGTGTGTTAATCTCAGGGCTACTCAGTGTATTAGGTCAACCTCTGTCCATTGGTCAGGGAATGAACCCAACCTGTCAATCAGCCAGAGGATTAAGTCTATGGGCCCAACATGACCCGGGCTACCTGTTGGAATTAGTTGCACGAGCTGGTCGAGATGGGGATGTCGACATGTCATTTGAAGGGGCTCAGATTAATTCGCAGTATTTAATCGGTGGGTTAGCACCGAACCTTCACACTGAGCTTGATCCTGTATCGTTAGTTTTAGTTCCCCATCTGGATCGAATTTATAATGAAATGATGAAACGTGTGGCATTAAGAGGTGAAGATGGTCACAAGTGGACGAATCCAGAGTTTTATGGACAATGGATATCAAATGACTTCAGTTCAGTGGTTAATTCGCTAACTGGAGCAGTTACGGATTATATAACATTCGTTAAATTGTTTTATGCTAGCCATCACCCTGAGTTTAATGGTGGCCACCAGTTGATATATCCTAGTCCTGTTGGGATTTTTGTCACAACAGCGCATGCGGATTTACTGGGACTACATGCAATTTCTATTCAGCGAGTTGCCCCTGATCCGGATGGGAATTACCGAGTGTATTTCTACAATCCTAATAACGATAGCGCTCAAAACTGGGGCCAGGATATCCATTCAACAGTAAGGGGTAATGGCGAGGAAGAAGGCGAGGCTTCCTTACCGTTTGAGCAGTTTCTATCCCGAATGTACGCATTTCATTACAACCCGAACGAAATGGGTGATCAGTCCCAAGTTGATGATGCTGTAATAGACAGGATAACTACATTAGCAAAAGAAAGCTGGGGCCAAAAGTACACGTGGTTAGAGCAGGGCATGTTGTTTCCGCAGTAATAGTAAAAAGGGGTGCCAACCTTAAGTAGTAAGTGAAACAACATACCAATCACTGTGCATAGTGATTGGTATGCTGTTTTTCATTGCTAGACCAATGTTCAAAGATAAAAAACATCCCTAATAACATCAAAATAGTACAAAATTAACACTCTACTAATAGGACGTTAGTAAGTTACAAAGCAGATGAAAGTTAAAATGAGCGAGAAAACGAACGGAAATGACCTTCATAAAAGACATTAATCTGTTTCGTATAAGCTACCTATAGTTACACAAACAAAAATTATATAAAAAAACACTTAGATAGAAAGCCGTTTTATCCAAGTGTTTTTTATGCTAAATCTATTGCTTAATTTGGTGATAATAATAATATGAAAAGGTGCACTAATAGTTTTGCTGTTTGCTTCCCAGTAAGTGAACTCCTACAACCTGGCAACCTATACTGTTTATCAGCCGTTATTAAAAAAATCACCCGCCGCATCCTAACCTCAATCAGACCACAGGTAGTTTTCCCCCCAGCTTTCTCTGGATAGAATTTCAATCTTTTTGACTGTCCTCATTGGTACGGATTGCGTTTGTCCTTGTATCAACGGATTATAGTGGAACGCATAGATACGCGAAACAAATTGATGAAAGGGGAGTGAAGATTCTCCCTCTTCCTCTCCCTTACCTTTAATAGAGCAACGAATGTTTTGCCCCCAGTCCTGATTACTGTCGTTATTCGGATTGTAGAAATAGACACGATATTGATCTAACGGATCTTTTTTAATCCGCTGTATCGTTACTGCGTGAAGCCCCGAAAAACTAGCGTGGATATTGGTCATGAATATCCCCACAGGGCTAGGATAGACAAGTTCATGTCCGCCGTTATACTCAGGATGGTGGGTGGCGTAAAACAACCGAATGAAACCTGTATAATCTTTTACAGTCAAATCCAAACTACTCGTAACTGCACGAAAACCCTGTAGTACCATGTGTCCGTAAAAAGCCGGGTTCACCCATTTATGACCGTCTTCACCGTGCAGCGCAACACGTTTCATCATCTCGCCATAGATACGATCAAGATGTGGTACGAGAATTAATGATACGGGGTCTAGCTCCTTATTTAAATCTGTAGCTAGCCCATCAGCTAGAAAACGAGAGTGAATAGGGATCCCCTCTAATCCGATAGTAATGTTTCCATCTCTTGCTGCCATTGCAATCAACTCAAGTAAATAGCAGGGGTCATGCTGTGACCACAGGCTAATTCCCCGTGCAGATTGACATGTCGGGTTCATTCCCTGACCAACACCGAGTGGCTGCCCAAGTACACTAACTGTACCTGCTACCATAACCCCGTTTGCTGTTACCCCGTCACGTTTTATGGTCTTGCTAACCGTGGAATCCAATTGAAGTGCTATGAGGTTACGCAAACCAGGGGCTACTGCAGGCATTGAGAATATATCACGTTCTAAAAACTTTGCTAGGCCATAGATAGATTGGGCAGTTGCTGGATATATTGATGTTTCAATTATTTCCCGAACTAATGACAAATGTTCATTGAAATTTGTTTTGCCTCTCTTGTCTAACGCCAAGGCACTGTCTATCAGTTCTGGGTGCAAACGGTTCACATGTCGCAGAAAATCAGCGTGATATGGGCAAACAATACCTGTTTGTTTTATTGACGTCCCAAACTGCTCCGCTTCCTTTTGTTTGGAAGCCATGTTTGCGGTTTTAAGCTTTTGAACATATTCAGAATGACTTGAAATCTGTTTGCTCAGGTTTGTCGGTCCTGTGAATGCTGCATCATAACGCCTTAATTTTTCCATACCAGGGGAATTGATCTTTGATTGTCCCCTTTTTTTTGCTGCTACGATTAAATCCACAATTCGGTCTACCATAATTGGCCGTTGGGCGGTCAACCGTTCAATTTCTTTCAATAGACTATCGAAAATTGTGGTTAAGCTCATGTGATTATCCAAGAATTGTATAAGTAAATAGGGTTTACTAAGTTGGTTATTACCCTCGACTAGTTTCCCTTTAGTCTTCTTATCAAACAAAAGTTCAATGTTCTGGGCCATTACCTTGCTCAAGAAATGGGTTGCATCGTCAGAGCTTAGTTGAGGGCTTTTATAGATATTTTTTGATATTGCCAGCATCCGCAACTCACTTAATATTTCCATTACGGTATTTGGACTATCTGATTTCAAAGTGTCTTCTACTAATCTTGGCTGTAGTTTTAATGGATTCTCCCAGGAACTGTCAACAAATAAACCGGCACCATCAAAGCGGTGTGCAAATTGAAATAGATAGTCTATTCCTGTTTCATCTCTCATCAAACGGCTGGCACTCTGTAAGACTGTGCCCTGATAAAGTATTTTAGAAAAAGATTTTGCTTCCTCTAAAGAATTGAATGAATCCGCAAAAATCTCTCTTTCTTTATCTGTAAGAATCGACATTAATTTACACTCCCTTACTATTGTTGTGCCGGATTATATCTGTTTTTTTATGTTGACTTTTATAAATAAAAATCCCAGTTTTCGTATTCAAGCAGGAGTTCATTTATTATTGCGCTGTCCTGACCAAAGAAGAAAATAGTTCCATAATGGTTACCGAAACCTACACGCTCTGCAACCTTACTGGTGCCAGGCACAAACATATCATGCTTTTCAAAATATGGGTGTTCTTCAAGTCCTTCTGGTAAATTCAAACGTTCAACAAATTTTACCTTTGGATATACCATTAGGTTACCTGCATACCCTTTAGCTTCCGTTTCTTTTGGAAAGAATGCATCTAGTTCTTCCTTTGTAGTTTCTGGATCACTACATAGGATTTGAGCTTGGAAGGGGCTGAAACCATACGCTCGTTCTATTAATTCAAATATATGGCCTCCTGGTACTCTTGCTGCTACCTCTCCAAAGTGAAGTTTGTCATCAGATGTAATGAAATACTCAGGGTGAATCATTCCATATTTTATTTGAAATGCATCAATTAATTCCTCGATTGCAGCCCGAATTAAAGGTCTCTTCGCTTCAAGTTCAGGAGAAGGTGGTACGAAATTAGAATGACCCAAACGTACGTATTCCGTAATATTTAAAAATTGAATCTTGCCCTCATGGACGAATACTTCACAGGAAAATTCCTGTCCGTCCAAATGGCTTTCAAGCAATCCTGGAAAGTCATCGTCAGAAAGGTAATCAATATCCTCAGCAGTACGTATGACACGGTGGCCAACTGATCCTGCTGCATCCATAGGCTTAAGGTGAATTGGCTCATTTGGATCACCATCAAGTTTTAGTAGAGCTTCGTTAACCCTTCTTAAAAATCTATTGACATCTTCTTTATTGCGCACTTCTTCAAAAACACCAACTCGTATGCCAGCCATTTGTGCCTTTCTTTTCATTAGTCCCTTGTCCCGAAGTAGTAAAGAGCGGTTAAAGATGCGCATATCGTTCTGGAAACGAGCATTTAAAGTACCCGCCCACTCGACAGTTTCTTCATGCAATGGAACCGCAACTTCAACACCCATTTCATTTAGTCCATTATATAGTTCATTAGACTTTTCATTAATTCTTTCAAAGTTCCAGCTGAAAAAATTTATACCGTGTTTTTCGGCATATTCCTCAAAATCTGGGGGGCCTACGACGACAAATGGACGCTCCATCTTATCTGCGGCTTCTATTGCCTGTAAACTCCAACCGATTAATGCGATACGTGTTTTTTTTTCTTGCATAAGTAAAAATCACTCCCTATT
>NZ_JBMERP010000048.1:0-26228 GCF_049310925.1 Virgibacillus sp. DJP39
GTTATTGACTCTAACGTTACGTGATACTTTATAGTAATAAATTGAGGGAGGATATCTTTGTGAAGGTGAAAGAAGTTGCGGATTTAGTTGGAATAAGTGTGCGTACACTCCATTATTACGACGAAATTGGTTTATTAGCCCCTAATTCCGTAACGGAGTCAGGTTACCGAATCTATTCTCAAAACGACCTATCAGTTTTACAACAGATTCTATTTTTTAAAGAGCTTGGATTCCCATTAAAAGAAATCAAGCTGATTATGGCCAGTCCTGACTTTGATCAAAAAGAGGCTTTGGAAGTACAGCGAAAAATGTTACTTGAAAAACGGCGTAGGGCAGACGCAATGATTGAGATGATCGATAAAACGATTCAAAATCAGAAAGGGGAAATTGCGATGAGCGTAAAGGAAAAATTTGAAGGATTTGATTTCAGTAATAATCCATATGAGGAAGAGGCACGAAAGCGGTGGGGTGATCAGGCAATAGATAAATCAAATGAAAAGATAGGGGAAATGTCCAAGGAAGAACAGGAAGTACTTGGAGATAAATTTGACACTATTTATAGGAACTTAGCAACACTACGCAATCAGTCACCTAGTTCAGAACAATCTCAAGCAGGAATTGAGGAGTGGTTTATATATTTAAACAAAATCGGGAACTATTCATTGGATGCATTTAAAGGCCTCGGCCAAATGTATGTCGATGATGAGCGTTTTACCAGAAATATTGATAAGTATGGTGAGGGATTAGCAAAATTTATGTGTGATGCAATGGCAATTTTTGTGGATGAAAAGAAATAGGCAGTATCCCTGCAGTAGTGTCCTCTTGTTAATTTTATGGAAGTCTATGAAACAATAAAGGAACGCTTTGCCTTTGAAGCGTTCCTTTACTAATTTTAGTCAATCCATTCTAGAATCCCTGATAAATCTTTATATGTCTTGTCCGGGATTAAGTTTAACCCTTCTACTGGCAACTCCTTACGATTAATCCATGCAGTGTGGAAACCGTAGTTTTTGGCACCTGAAATGTCCCAGCCGTTTGATGACATAAATAATACTTCCTCAGGCTTAACCTTTAATTTTTTAGCAGCATAATCGTATGCCCCAGGAGCTGGTTTGAAGACTTTAATTTCATCCACACTAATGACTTGGTTGAAAGTATTGTGCAGTATTGATTGATCAATTAATGGATCCAACATATCGTGAGAACCGTTTGAAAATACCGCTAGTTGTTTGTGTTCAAGCTTTCGTAATACTTCTTTCACTTCTTCATAAACGGTTAGCCTGAGATATTCTATTATCAATGTGTCTTCAGATGATTCACTTAATTCTTCACCATGTTTTGTAACCGCGTAACGGAGAGAGTCCTTTGTGATAGAAAAAAATGTTTCATAATTCCCCATGATTTCCCGTAGGTTAGCATACTCCAATTGCTTCTCCCGCCAGGTTTTACTGATTTTCTCACCCTTACCTGGAAATAATTGATTACATCTCTCAACTACTGAGTGTACGTCAAACAGTGTTCCATACACATCGAATACAAATGCTTTTATGTTTGTCTTCATTTAAAATCTCCTAACAAATTTTTAGAAACCTGATTCATAGCTAGTCTTTTTACTACTATCCAATACTATTTCCTTATTAATCGTTTTTAAAACTATATAAGAGAATCAAGATATAGTTTAAACAAACTGTGATAGATTTACTAGTTTCCAATTAATGTAATATGAGGCTTTATAACTGTTTTACAAAAAAAGCCTCTAAACTAGTAAGAATTTACTATAATTTTACATTAATCAAATTGTAACCAACTTGAAACTATGCCATATTTATAGTGTGCTAAAAAAATATAAATGGAGGGTATCAATGAAGAAATCTACTATTAAAAAGTTGTTAAATCTGTTTCTGATTTTTACTTTAGTGTTCATGAATTACTCCACTATTTTAGCTGCAACAGTTTCGGCTGAGAGTACCGCAGCAGATGAATTATTTATTTCAGAATATATTGAAGGAAGTTCGTACAATAAAGCGCTGGAAATCTATAATGGAACTGGTGCTGAAGTGGATTTATCGAATTATCAGGTAGAGTTATATAGCAATGGTAAAACAGAGTTGACCAGCTCTGTAACACTGTCAGGCACGTTGCAGCACGGTGATGTTTATGTCCTTACACATGCAAGTGCTGACCCGAACATCCTAAGTCAAGCAGACATACAAGGCTCACCAGTTGCAAATTTTAATGGTGATGATGTAGTTTTATTAAAAAAAGGTGGTACTGTTCTAGATGCTTTCGGTGAAATCGGGACTACTAATTTTGCTGAGAATGTAACACTGGTTAGAAATCCATCCATTAGTAAACCGACTGCGACATATGATGGATCGGAATGGACGGAATATGGATCTAACACATTTGGATATTTGGGCTCGCATACGATGAGTGGTGTTGATCCAGAAGATCCTCCCACTGATCCTGCTGATGCACAAGCGTATTCAATTGCAGAAGCCAGAGCACTAAGTGATGGAACTGCAGTAATAGTAGAAGGAATCGTAACAGTTTCTAATACTGCGATTAGTAATGGCGCACAATACACTACTTACATACAAGACGAGACAGGCGGCGTCAACTTATTCGCATTTGAACAAGGCGCAATACCAAATGTAGAAGAGGGAGATAGAATAAAAGTAACTGGAGAGCTAGATTCATTTAATGGCTTGAAGGAGGTAGTACCTGTTTCTGTTGAAGTTCTGGAAAAAGGTCAAGCCTTGCCTGCTGCACAGGACATTACACTAGCTGATCTTCAAAATCCGGCAGTAGCGGAAGAATATGAAGGCGAGTTAGTTCAGCTTACGGGATTCATTAATGATATTCCTTCGACACCTGCTGGAGGGGGATATAACATTTCTATTGTAGATGCCGACTTTAATGGTACTACTTTAAGAGTAATGGAAGGGTCACTTGATCCTTCATTAATTGAAGCCGATAAGTGGTATGACATTACAGCAATTGTTAGTCAGTATAATTCGTATCAGCTAATACCAACAGAACAAACAGATATTCAGTTAGCGGATCAGCAACCGGAAACCCCTTCTGCAGCTGGAGTTTATGAATCTACTGTTGAAAGTGTGGTAGATGGAGACACGATTCATCTTGCAACGAATGTTCTTGGTGGTACAAAGGTTCGTTTCCTGAATATGGATACACCAGAAACATATACTGCACATAATAATGATCCGGCTCGTGACGAAATCAATCAAAACCAAAAAGCGCAAGGTGAAGAAGCTAAGGCGTATATGAATGAGTTGCTTCAAGCTGGAGATGAAGTGCTGGTTAAAATTGGCGAAGAACCGACTGATCAATATGGAAGATTACTAGCAGAAATTATTCGCAAAGAAGACGGCGTAAATATTAATGTTGAAATGGTTCGTAAAGGATATGCGGTCACATATTTTATCGCACCTTTTGATGAAGCGGTATATCCAACCTATCAAAATGCGGTAAAGGAAGCTAAAGATGCTGAGCTAGGGATTTGGAATCCTGAAGATCCATTGCTTGAATTGCCATTTGAATTTAGAGCAAATGATGATCAAAAAGGATTTTCAAAGTACGTTGGAAACTCTGATTCAATGAAATATGTTTTACCAAATGATTGGGAAGACGTTCCAGTCGAGAAGCGTGTGTTTTTCTGGGAAGAACAAACAGCCATTGATTATGGATATACGTTTGTTGGAGATGGAGAAGAGAGTTCAGAAAATCTCAAGGTTCAATTATTAAGCATGAATGATTTACATGGAAAAATTGATCAAGAATACGAGTTGGATCCGGATGGCGATGAAACGTTTAATATGTATGGAAAGATGGATTTTGTTGCTGGGGCAATCGAAGCACGGGAACAAACAAATCCAAATACATTAGTTGTTCATGCGGGTGATATGATTGGAGGCAGTTCGCCTGTTTCTGGTCTTCTGCAGGATGAACCAACTGTCGAGATTATGGAAGAAATCGGATTTGATGTTGGTACTGTTGGAAATCATGAGTTTGATGAAGGTACAGACGAATTACTCCGTATGGTAAATGGTGGAGAACACCCTGAAGGTTTAGGAACAGATAACTACGACGGGATGAACTTTCCGGTACTATGCGCAAACTGTGTATATAAAGATACAAACGAAACATTTTTGCCTCCATATATTGTAAAAGAGATTGATGGAGAAAAAATTGGATTTGTAGGAGTCGTTACGCAGGAAGCGGCTGGGATGGTCATGCCAGCTGGAATTCAGGACATTGCTTTTACAGATGAAACAGATGCTGTAAATAGATCAGTAGAAGAATTAAAAGCGCAGGGCGTCGAGGCAATTGTTGTGCTTGCTCATATTCCTGCAGATCAGTCAGGGGAAGGTGCAACTGGTCAGGCAGCTGACTTAGCAAATGAAGTGAATGATGAAGTAGATGTTATCTTTGCGGCACATAATCATCAGGTGGTTGATGGTGTTGTTGATAATAAATTAATCGTTCAAGCCTCTGAATATGGCAAAGCTTTTGCTGACATAGACTTAGAGATTGACCGTACAACTGGCGACATTGTGAAAAAAGAGGCTGAGGTTGTTTTTGTTAATCAAAGCCAAGTAACACCTGACCCATCAGTATCGGCAATCTTGTCGAAATATGATGATCAGATTGGGCCAATTATGAATGAAGTCTTGGGTTATAACGCAACAGATTTAACAGGTAATTATTCAAATGATGGAGATCATGGACTAGGAAACTTAATTGCTGACGGAATGAATGCAGCAATGAATAGTGACTTTGCAATGATGAATGGCGGTGGAATTAGAGCAGACTTACTCGCTGGTGAAGTAACTTGGGGTGACTTATATAATATCCAGCCATTCGGTAATACACTGATGAAGTTTGAAATAAAAGGAGCTGACCTTTACCCAATTATTCAGGCTCAATTATCTCCCTATTATGGGCCGGATTATAGTATCAGCGGTTTTCATTATACGTGGGATCCAGAAACAGCAGAAGTTGTGGATGTAACGTTACCTGATGGAACTCCTGTTGATATGAATAAAACCTATACATTAACAGTGAACAATTATATGGGGACGTCGACCAGTTCAAAGTATGCTCCAATAAGTGAACTGGGAGTAAACCCTGAAATGGGACCAACTGATTTGGATGCAACGGTAGATTTCATAAAAAGCCTAAATAGTTCAGAAGCAAGCCCGATCGAGTATGGACCAGAAGGCCGAATTACAGTTGCAAAGGATGAGGTAGTGGTTACACCAAAGAAAAATAATGGAACAGCAACCGTCCATACAAGAGATTTAGAAGCACTTGATTCAGGCGCGCGGGTAGTGATTAACATTCAAAATGATAAAAAACCACGCAGATTACTGTTAAATAAAAAACAGGTAGACATTTTGAAAGAAAAAGAAGTCATCCTGGTTGTTGAAAATGATTTGAGGTCTAAGACGTTTAAGATGGTAGATATGCCAAGTGGTGTATTGAAAGTTAGCTTGGTAGAATAGAGTATAGTATCAGATAAGGATTCAGCTTAAATGCTGGATCCTTTTTTGGTAGTATAGAAACATAAAATCTTTCTTTCTGCATAAGAGCAACTAAGGCTTTAAAGCTTGGAGATAAGCATAGTTTTCTACTAGTATTTTACTTTCAAACTGTTTGAATAAACATTCATCGCTAAAATATTGATAAGTTGAAGTATACCTGTATGACATATAGGCTAGATTAAAGATGAAGAAGGGGGCGAAAGGTGATGAAAGTTAAATTAAAGTGGCTATATAAAGGGAAAAAGACAGAAGAGCTGGAGTTTGAGTCGGCCTGGGCAACACAGGATTCCATGGAACAATTACTACCTGATATTGAAAAGACAGGCCGAGTAAAGCAGTTAACAATCATGGATGAGATGGGCAACGAGTGGACGCAAAAAGAATTTTTTAAGTTAAAGGAAACAATTGAATATGAAGCCCATGACATAGTTGTTTACTTTGATGGTGGATTTGATCTTAATACCGGATCTGCGGGATTAGGCGTTGTTATCTACTATAAAAAGAATCATATCAGATACCGTTTAAGAACCAATCATTTTATAGAAACGATGGAGTCTAATAACGAGGCTGAATATGCGGCATTACATTATGCGGTTATGAAACTTGAGGAAATGGGTGTTCATCATTTACCCTGCACATTTAAAGGAGATTCCCAGGGAGTGTTAAAGCAGTTAGAAGGTGAATGGCCGTGCTACGAAGAAAATTTAAATGCCTGGCTTGATCGAATTGAGTTAAAACTGGAGGAGCTTGGAATTAAACCAATTGGTGAAGTTATCAGCAGAAAGGAAAATAAAGAAGCTGATCGACTTGCAGGACAGGCTCTTAAAAGAGTTGATGTACATAGTGTTTTACAATTAGAAGAAGAATAGTAATGGATTCCGGTTAACGGGTTACTGGCTAGGCAGTAACCCGTTAACCGGAATTTGAAATTAGACAGTAAAATAAACTAACACCGAGAGGACCAAAGATGTTATGGTCATCGCGATTATTGGTCTCATTGCCTTGTTTCTTAAATCACGTAGGCTTACGTTAAGCCCCAGCCCGACCATTGCGGCTGTTAGTAACCAATCCGTTACCAGGAAGACAATATTCATGACTTCATCAGATACTAGGATTGAGTGTCCAAACACGTAGCTTCCTAAGAAACTTAATAAGATAAAGCCAAGTAGAAAAAAAGGAAATTCAATTTTGGCCTCAGGTTGTCCAGAATCTTTATTTTTTCGGTTCATTATAAAAATAAAGATAAAACAAACCGGAATAAGGAGGAATACACGACCTAATTTTGCAAGTAATGCAATGGCCAATGGATCCTCTCCAGCTGATGCCCCTGCAAGTGCGACGTGAGCAACTTCATGTAAACTGGAACCTGACCATATACCATATTCAATAGAAGAAATGGGTAAAAGTGGTCCAATTAATGTATAACCAATTGCAAATACAGTACCCATAAGTGCAATAATACCAACACTAATTGCCGTATCCTCATCCTTGGCTTTTACAATTGGTGCAATAGCAGCAATTGCTGCAGCTCCACAAATCCCTGTTCCAACACCCAATAACAAGGAAATCATTTTGTCTGCCTTTAGCACTTTTGCAAGCCAGATGGTTAAAAAGATAGCCAAAACAATAACTAATGCGTCTCGTAGAAGCAAAATTAAACCATCATTAATAACAATAGCAATATTTAATTTAAGACCATATAAAATAATTGCAGCCCGCAGAAACCTTTTTGATGAAAAACCAATTCCCGATCGAATTGCTTCAGGATAACCAAACAGTTGTCTGTACACAACAGCAAGAATGATAGCACAAGCCAGTTGTCCAATTTGATTAAACCCAGGTACCATTGTTAAGAAATAACCTAATGATGCAATAAAAAATGTAAATGCAATTCCACCCATCCATTTCCCTGGAGAAAATGATTGGAATGATTTTAGTTTTACATGCTGTTTATTCATAAAACACCTCTTATATCTAGAATAATAGATTTTCTATATAAGTAAAATAAATCATTAAAATGGTTATAATAAGTAAAATGTTATAATAGATGGAATATGATTAAGAGAGGCTGGCGAAACAAATATGGATCAACAACTGCAAGTGTTTGTCACAGTGGTAGAAAAGAAAAACTTCACGCATGCAGCCGAAGAACTGCATATGACCCAACCTGCTGTTAGTCAATATATACGGGGACTTGAGAATATTATAGGTACGCGGTTATTAGAAAGAAGTAACAAATACGTTCGTGTAAACCAAGTTGGTGAAATAGTCTATCATCATGCAAAGGAAATTTTGGGTCTGTACACTAAAATGCAGACATTGGTTGACGATGTGACAAATGTGGCAAATGGACCAATTTCTATTGGAGCAAGCTATACGTTCGGTGAATATGTACTTCCACATATTATCGCTAAGCTGCAACAGTCTTATCCAGATATCCAACCTACCGTTACGATCGATAATACAAAAGAAATTGTCTCATTAGTTGATGCACATCAATTAGACGTGGGAATTGTTGAAGGTTATTTAACAGACATTAAATTAAGAGTTGAAGAGTTTTCTGAGGATCAAATGGTCGTAGTAGTGAGTCCTGACAATGCCTTTAGTAAGAAAAATGGAGTAATTGAGATTTCTGATTTGGAAAAGGAAACATGGATTGTCCGGGAAGAGGGCTCAGGCACACGAGAAGCAACCGAGAAAATGTTTAATCAGCTGAACATACATCCTGCTAAATTGATGAGCTTTGGTAGTAACCAAGTAATTAAGGAATCAGTAGAAGCGGGTTTAGGTATCAGTTTGTTATCAAAGTGGGTTGTCCAAAAGCAATTAAGAAATGGCGATTTGATTATGTTGAACATTAAGGGGTTGCCTTTCTATAGACACTTTTCCATTGTAACAAAATCACCATTTCAAACGAAGGCTTTGGAAGTGTTTATTCGATCATTGCTTGATGATAAGATGCTCCCAAGATTGAGCTAGAAAAAAAGTAATAAAAATAGGAAAGTCCAATGTATATACAAAGAAAAGGACTATATCCTACTGACAGGAAATAGTCCTTAGTTTGAATAGGTAACTGAGGAAACCATAGATTTAAAAGGTTGTGGCAAACTAAATACCTAGACAGCTACGTCCAGCTCCATCGTCCTTCTCGCCATCGAACTTCTTGCGATAATAGTTCAACATTAGCGATCACTCCACAACTAACGCTCCATGTTTTCCTTTATCTCATTATAGATGTTCGATTAAAACCTGCGTGCAATGTGAATGCTAACGAAGCTATCCTCGATTACAATTAGTACTATTTGTTTTGTTGATCCTGTGCAAATGCCACAAAATAATTTAGTGACTCAGGGTTACTCAATGAGCCTTGATTGACAACTTGTTCTACTTGCTTTCCCATCAGGATTTTCTTTATAGGAATCTCTAATTTCTTGCCATTTATTGTTTTTGGCAAGTCTGGAACACTATAAATCCCAGTAGGGACGTGTCTTGGTGAACATTGCGTCCTAATTTGTGTTTTAATAGCTTGTTTGATGTCGTCAGTCAGCTCACCCTTGTCTTTCATTAAGACAAACAATGGAACATATGAATCACCATTACCATCTGGTATGTCAACAATTATACTATCAGCTACTTCTTTCACGTGATCTACAGCCCGGTAAATTTCACTTGTTCCTATTCGAATACCTCCACGGTTAATAGTTGCGTCTGAACGCCCATAGATTACACATGTGTGGCGGTCTGTGATCTTCAAGTAGTCCCCGTGACGCCATATCCCAGGAAATACATCAAAGTAGCTTTCATGTAAACGAGTTCCATCTTCATCGTTCCAAAAGTAAATGGGCATGGATGGGAAAGGTTCTGTTAGTACAAGTTCGCCAACCTCGTTAATTTTGGGGTTACCATCATCATTAAAGCTTTCAATTTTTGCTCCAAGTCCACGACATTGAAGTTCCCCAGCATATACGGGAAGAATTGGTGCGCCTAAAATGAAGGCAGTACATACATCTGTTCCTCCACTGGCAGAAGCAATCCATAGATCCTCTTTTACGTTGTCATAACACCACTTGAACCCCTCGGGTGGTAGTGGAGACCCAGTTGAACTAATATTTTTTAAACTACTTAAATCAAATTCATCCTTTGGCACTAGATCATCCTTCATACAAGCAGTTATATAACTTGCGCTAGTACCAAATACAGTCATCCTGGTTTGCTCAGCAAACTTCCAGAGCATTTTTTTGTCTGGAAAGCCTGGATTTCCATCATACAAAATTATTGTACTGCCGGTTAGCAGACCACTCACTAAGTAGTTCCACATCATCCAGCCAGTTGTAGTGTACCAGAAGAAGCGATCTTTTTCGGTAAGGTCAGCGTGAAATGTTAGGGCTTTAAGGTGTTCCATTAAAATGCCACCCTGGCTCTGTACAATTGGCTTCGGTTTACCAGTAGTGCCAGATGAGAACAATACCCAAAGTGGATCATTAAAGGGCACATGCTCACAATGGAGTGTAATGTCTTTGCCAGAGTTAACAGCTTCATTCCAAAGGGTAACATTTTTTAAACCAGTAAAGGTTGCCTTCTCGTTTAGATATGGAATTGCAATTGTTGCCTTCAAGGTAGGTAGTTCAGATTGAATATTTTCAACAACCTTTGTTCGATCAAAGTTCTTCCCACTATAACGGTAGCCATCAACTGTTATCATAACCTTAGGCTCAATTTGCTTAAAACGATCGATTACACTCTGAGTACCAAAGTCTGGGGATGCGCTGGACCAGATTGCACCTAAACTTGCTGTTGCAAGGAATGCTACGACAGATTCATAGATATTAGCTACATAGGCAACTACACGGTCTCCCTTTTCAACGCCCAAATGTTTTAACGTTAATTGTAATGCAGCTGTTTCCTGGTATAGACGATCCCACGAAATCTCGGACGTTTCCCTAATTTCAGAAGTATGTATAATTGCTGGCTTATATCGGTCGCGGTTTCTAAAAATATGTTCTGTATAATTTATTTTCGAACCTGTAAACCACTCTGCTCCCGGCATTTTATGTGTGGACAATACAGTTTGATAACTTTCTTTAGACTGGATTTGGAAATACTCCCACAATGATTCCCAAAATAGCTCTAATTCTTCAACAGACCATTTCCATACTGAATGATAGTCATCAAAATAAAGATCTTTATGTTTTTTTAGCCAATTCATATAATGATGAATTGCGGAATCTTGTATTCTTGTTTCGTCTGGTTCCCAAAGTAGGGTTCCTTCTTCCGTTTGGGCCATGGTACCCCTCCTAAATTTCTATTCACTACTACTATTATATGTAACCGCTTCCTAGGTGTAAAGCGTACAAGTAGATTAACTGCAATGGGATGTGTATTTATGATAGATTATTAGTGAGGGACACTCACACGAGACAAAATCCTATCCAAAGCATGTGGTCTGGTTAGGATTTAAGATATACTATTTTCTATCGCCACCTAATAAGTCAAATAGTCCTCCCGCTAAACTTCCTTCACCTTTTGAACCGCCTTTCTGTGGTGCGGCTGCAAATACTCTGCTTGCCAATCTACTAAACGGAAGTGATTGAATCCATACTGAACCTGGCCCTTTAAGTGTTGCAAAAAAGAGTCCTTCTCCGCCAAATAAAGCTGTTTTAACTCCTCCAACAAATTCGATATTGTAATCAACGTCACCAGTCATCGCTACTAGACAACCTGTATCAACACGTAAAGTTTCACCAGGATTTAGTTCTTTTTTATACATAGTACCACCCGCATGTACAAAGGCCATACCATCGCCTTCTAATTTTTGCATGATAAATCCCTCACCACCAAAAAATCCAGTGCCGATTTTTCGCTGGAATTCGATACCAATTGATACACCTTTAGCAGCCGCAAGAAAGGCATCCTTTTGACAAATCAACTTTCCGTTTATTTCACTTAAATCCATTGGGATGATTTTTCCTGGATAAGGTGCTGCAAACGATGCGTGCTTTTTTTTAGTCCCTTCATTTGTAAATGTTGTCATGAATAAACTTTCACCAGTAATTACGCGTTTACCTGCTCCTAAAAGCTTACCCATTAATCCACCTTGGCTCTTATCTGATCCGCTACCGAATATTGTTTCCATACGAATTTGGTCTTCCATCATCATAAGGCTCCCGGCTTCAGCAATCACTGTTTCCTGTGGATCAAGTTCAACTTCAACAAACTGCATGTCATCACCATGCAATTTGTAATCAATTTCATGATTGTTCATTTGTACATCCCCCTTTGTATTATTATTAAATATACGTTCCATATCTGAAATAGATTCGAAACTCATGGAATAATCTAAAACTAATAGTTATATTTCTAAATTAAGGCTCTTTTCGTAAGTTTTGTTGCTTTTTAATCTTCGCAGTTGATACAAATTGCGACGTAACTGCTGTACTGATTTCTGCTACGGGCAGTCGCTTTCCGTGGACAAGGCCTCAGACTCCTCAGAAGCAAAGAACGCTTCTTCCGGGGTCTTCGGACTCGTGCTGTTCCCGCAGGAGTCGACTGTCCTATGCTTCAATCATGATAGGAAGTTTGTTTAGTGCTATGCCAGCGAAGGAAATAAACGAAGACTCCTGCTTCGAGGGAAGGCATCGGTGTGACGCCACAGTGCGCAGCACGAGGAGGCTCACCAGCCTCCCTAAGGTGCGCGTATTTCCGTAGCGGTAAACATCGTGACAGTTATATATTTTATGGCAAAAACAACAATCCTTTAGAAAACAGCCGAAATTAATGTTAGAGTGAATAAGTAAGTTGGGTTGTGACTCTATTTAAGGGGGGAATCGGCATGAATTGGAGGTTATTCTTCAAACGAAACTTAAATTTCGGAAAAAAACTTGTTCGGATCCACCACTCTAATGCACTATTATTTTTGATATTGAGCATTACAGGGTTAGTATTGTTTTCTGCTGCATTTCGTTCTACCTTTCCTGACATCCGTGTAGACGTCAAGAATATCCATATTTGGTTTGGGTTTATTAGCGTAATTCCACTTTTTGCTTATTTTCCCAAGATAAGAAGACATCTGAAAAGACTTCGGAAGCGAATTAACCACCGTAACAATCTGTTTGCTGTCATTATACTATTGGTAGCGCTTCTCGTTTCTGGTCTATTTTTAACGTTTCATCGTGTATTTCCGCCAGTTATAAGTTCCATTATGTTGTTTATTCATGATTTAGCAACCTGGATAGGTGTGCCATATCTTATTTATCATAGTATTACACGTAGCAAATGGTTTAAACGACTGGAAAAGGGGCAGCTCCAGAATGAAAGGGAAATTCATCCAACCCCAGTTGAGGACCATAACCCAATATTGAAACGGCGAACATTCTTGCATAAGGTGACAGGGGGACTAATAGCAGTTCTATCTCTTCCTTTAATAATAAGTTGGTTTAAACCATATTTTCCTTCATTTGGAGGTTCCCTGACAGATGTCGAAACAAATCATTTTGAGCCTTTACCAAAGCCAAAACCTAAGTCAAAACCACCGATAGGCGGGGGGCGCGACGGACAATTCCGTTACTATACTGTTACAGAGATGCCAACCTTAACGAGTGAAAGTTGGGGTTTGACCATTGATGGACTTGTTGAAAGGCCAAAAAATTATCAGTGGAAAGAATTCTTGAATCTAGGTCGAGATGTTCAAGTAAGTGACTTTCATTGTGTCACCGGTTGGAGTGTTTATAATGTGACGTGGGAAGGTATACCATTGAAGAAGCTTCTGGAGAATGCAGGAGTTAAGCCTGACGCGAACTACCTGAAATTTTATTCTGCTGATGGTGTGTATACGGATACCCTGACAGTAGAACAGGCGATGATTGATGATGTAATTGTGGCTGTATTAATAGATGGGGAACTTATTAGCAGACAAAACGGCGGCCCAGTTCGTCTTATCGTTCCAAAAATGTATGCATACAAATCGGTCAAATGGTTAAACAGGATTGAACTGATAGACAACGAACATATCGGTTATTGGGAAAAACGAGGGTATGCAAAGGATGCATGGGTTAAATAGGTGTAAATTTTTATAATAGCCAGAAAGCAGCAGCTCAATAGATAACGGGTTGAATTTTGGGAGAGAAAACACGAATCACAATGTAAATAACACACCAATTAACATATCCTACGACAGCAAATTAGCAATATAAACAGCAAAAAAAAGTTCAGAATTTAATCTGAGCTTTTTTGATGTTGTAGTCTTATCCTTCTTTATCTAAAGCTAGGTGAAGAAGAAAATAGAGTCGGCTTATTAAACAATCGCGGCCTATTATGGTATTAATGTTCTTACAATGTAGTAATAATCGGACCTTCCTTCGTTAGAATAATCGTATGTTCGTATTGAGCCACAAAGCTTTCATCGGTTAGATAGGTCCATCCATCTTCGGATTGGAAAACTTCCTCTTCAAATGTAGAGATAAAAGGCTCAAAGGCAATTACCATACCATTTTTTAAAATTTCGTCATCCCAGCGAGAGAAGTAATTGAAAATATGTTCTGGTGCCTCATGAATCGAGCGTCCAACACCGTGTCCAGTAAGATTTTTTATGACAGTTAAGCCATGCTTTTTCGCTACATTGTGTACAGCTTTTCCGAGAGCGCTTTTTTTCGAACCTGGTTTTGCCTTTTCAAGTCCAGCGTCGAATGCTTCTTTAGCAACGTCACATATTTTCTGCAAAATTATCTCTCCCTTCCCAACAACAAAGGAAATACCAGTATCTGCGAAATATCCGTTTTTAGAACCTGAAACATCAATATTTACAAGGTCTCCTTCTTGAATGGTCCGTTCACTCGGAATCCCATGCGCTACTTCCTCATTTATGCTAATGCACGTATATCCAGGGAAATCGTATTCTTCTTTTGGTGCAGATTGAGCTCCTACTTTTTCAAAGATCTCTTCAGCAATTTCATCAAGTTCTTTTGTAGTAATTCCAGGTTTAGTACATTGGACTAATTCATCTCGAATCGCTCCACAAATTTTACCAATTTCTTTTAATCCATTAAAATCCTCTTCAGTCTTTGCAATCATTGTGGATCCTCACTTTTTAAAGTATTGTATGATTATCATTCCATTTAAATTTTAGCATTTCTTCAATATATTGTCCCGAATTGTTGAACATAAGTTTAAAACACTCTAATTAATTTATGTTTTAGCAGGTTAATCGGCAGTAGTACATAGATTTTTATGTACGCTTGATAACAGGATATAAATGCAATGTTAATTTGTTAAATTATGTGTTAAAACACTATAAACAATGATATACCAACTAAAAAAGAAGTGCGAAACGCTATACGATTTGCACTTCTAAAAATATGTTTTCTCTCCTATAACTGAGCCAGTTACTCATTGGCATACTGCTTTCTCTTGAAATTATTTTTTACTGTAGAGAGCATATTGTACAAATGTGCTTTCGTTCTCGATCACTCCACAGGAACCGCATTGAACCTTGTATTTTGGTCCGTTGTATAAGGTGTGAAAAACATCAACACTGCCAGATTTATAATCATTTAACATTTCACCGGTTTGTGGATCTAATTTTACAGGACTAGCTAACTGTTCAATCAAGTTGAATCGTGTGCGGTTTGTTTTGCAGTTTGGGCAAAGGTATTGTTGCATGGCATAACCTCCAGAGACTATTTCTTTTTGGTCCGTCTGTCAGCAGCTGCGCTTCTTGCCTGTGCTTCTTTATCTTCATGATCAGCAAATTCTTCGATAAATTCAACATCTCTTCCGTCAGCTTTAATATTGCTCTTTGGTGTTTGTGCTAAAGGATTATTTCCTTTTGAATGGTTATGTTCATCTCTTCCCATTAAAATCACCTCTTTTTAGTAGTTATGCAGGATCTCACCTATAAATATGGGCGATTGCCTTCATCTTTGTTGTTAGTATATACAAAAATAACAGTGCTAACCAAAAAAAGTAACCAAATGAGTGTCACCCCATTTGATTACTTTGTAGAATCATTTAATTTATTCGACTGTGTTCGAGTTAGTCTTACCATAAGAATATTTTGATGCGTCTACAGGTTCCCATTTTTCTGTCGGTTTATAGAAACGCAGTAGATCTCCGTAAAGAACCTTATTAGAAAGCTCAAGTTCATGCCGTACCTTTTTTTGCAGTTCTTTCATGTCTTTAGTTGGTGTGATTTTTTCACCATTACTGTCATAAAACTTACCTGAGATAGAACTATACGTTGGGGTAACGAAATCTCCATTCCAGAACGCAACATATTCCTTGTGTCCTTTAGAAAACATATCCGTCCCAAACTGAATGTAGTTCTGACTATGAATTCCTAACAAATGTAGCAATGTTGGCATTACATCAATTTGCCCAGAATATTCATGAACAGTTCCTTTCCCATCAACACCAGGTATTTTGATGATAAATGGTACGCGTTGCAATTGTTTTTCTTTATAGTCTGTTATTTCTTCACCAACTATTTGTTTCATTGCTTTGTTATGATTTTCTGAAATACCATAATGATCACCATATATCATTATTACGGAATCCTCATACAACCCTGATTCCTTTAAGTCATTAAAAAATTGTTCTAATGATTCATCCAAATACCTAGCAGTCTGGAAATAGCGGTCAACAGATGGATCGCCAGTTTCTGCCGGTTTAATAGAAGCTTCATCTGGATCAATTAAATATGGGTGATGATGTGTTAAGGTCATCATGTGTGCATAGAAAGGATCTTCTAATGATTCTAGCATTGGCATTGATTCACTAAAAAATGGTTTATCTTTTAGACCATAGCCGATAACATTTTCCTCACTCATATCGTAATAACTTGAATCAAAGAATTTATCGATTCCAAATTGCTTATAAACTTCATCACGATTCCAGAAGCTTTTGTTATCCCCATGGAATACTGCGCTTGTATAATCTTGATTCTGTTTTAGAATTGCAGGTAATGCCTGATAGCTATTATTACCCTTAGTCACAAACGCTGCACCTTGTGGTAATGGATA
Source organism: Virgibacillus sp. DJP39 (assembly GCF_049310925.1). NCBI lineage: Bacteria > Bacillati > Bacillota > Bacilli > Caryophanales > Bacillaceae > Virgibacillus > Virgibacillus sp. DJP39. The sequence goes on from NZ_JBMERP010000048.1 coordinate 16,580, forward strand.
CAAAGATGTATCCAGAATCAATTCGGCATCAGCTGTTTTTCCTTGTGCAGTTTGATGGAAAAAGTTATCAAAATACGTAAAGTCTTTACTTTCATCATTCACAAGTGAATTTATGAAAGGGGTAACCTCTTCACCATGTAATTTATAATCAATTAGAAATGATTGAAACGATTCTAAATGAATTTTAATAATATTTTTCCCTTTAGCTACCCCGAATAACTCCGCGTTTGGTTCGGCAAATTTATTTTTAGTGTAGTTTTCTACTTCTGTAATATCACTACTATCTGCAAGAACACGCTGGGTAGATGACCGCATAGTTTGATATGCATCATAGATTGCAAAGTTATAAGAACCAAGATACTTTACAATATAATTCCGGTCAAATGTTCTTGTAAGAAGTTGTGGGCGATCAGCTTCAGCAAGTCCTAGATTAATAGAAAATGCCATTACAGCTGTAGCTAGAACCAACATAGGTTTTCTTTTCTTCATACGTGCTGTAGTCCAATTGTTTTTATTCCATACATATAGAGCAATAAGAATGACAATGTCCACTGCGTAAAGTAAATCATGCCATGCTACTAAACTAACAATACTGCCACCAAGACTTCCAAAGTTACTAGTTTGGGTCAGTGTAGGGAGTGTAATATAATCCGAAGCTGAACGGTAATAAACAACATTAGCGTAAAGCATAAAACTCATTAAAAAGTCTATAACAATGATCCATATACCAACTCTTTTTCCCTTTGCGAATAGTGCAATCCCAAGAAATAATAATGCAGAACCAAGTGGGTTAAAGAAAAGAAGAAATTGTTGTATGCCATTTTGAATATCAAGATCAAATGCATATATATATGTTAAATAGGATTTAATCCATAGTAAAAGTACTGCAACAAAAAAGAACCCCATCTTTGTAACAGGTTTATTCTTCATTGTCTTCACCTCAAACTTCCATTTTTTATTAATTAATTTTACATACTTCGATATTTCAGTATAACCAATTGCTGTTTTCAATTCAAGTCTATTAGTGGATTATATCTAAATGTAATCAAAATGTAAAAAGAGTTTCTATTTAGTTTATTTGAAAAGTAAAAATGATTGAATAACAGTTAACTTGATTAAATGGGTATACAGTAGCTTTTATGTATATTCCGACGAAGTTGTTGGAAACTATAGTGTATGTTACAGATCTTAAATGTATTACGAAAGGATTGGATGCAATGATTGAAAGGGAACAGACATGTAGAGCTTGTGAAGGGGAAGGGATGCTCGCGGACGATGAAGGATGGAAATACAAGTGTAGTATCTGTGATGGAGACGGCAAACTGGACAATGGTTATACCAGAGATTCAGCAAAGCTGTTTAATGTAGATGAAACGAATAGGCTTCTTGATTAAACAAAAAACTACCTAGCCACGTTATGTGAATAGGTAGTTTTTAGAATTTAATGCGGCATGTTCCCTTGAATTGGTGCATAACTGTTCATGATTGTTTGCATATCCTGAGTAGGTAACTGCGGGACCTGGTAATACTGATTCTTATTTTGATACAAAAATATTTCATACGACATTTCGATAAGATTTGGCACACTGTCTGCGAACACACGACGCAGTACAGGATTTGTTACTTCAAGAGCGGTCATCGTAAAGGCAGAAGCTGTTGATTTCATTACACCCTGCATATACCCTGAAATACACTGGTCATTTAATTGACCAACAGACTGAATCGGGGCCTTTGGTGCGGATGGTTTCATACCATAAATCACATCGTTACTCTGATCCATATGGTATATTTGCGTATCAACTGTCGGTTCCTGGCCGGTTTTTAATGTTTCAATAATTGTATTATAAAGCTGACTCATAAATTGACGGTGTCGTTCTTGCATTGTCTTTAACTCTTGGCTTTCGATATGCTGTTCATAAAGTACATATTGCTCTAAACTGCCTATTAGTGTAGATAATGCTTCGTGCGTATCTAAAAGTTCATGTCCACCGTGACTAATCTGGGCTGGCATCTGGGAAGTGCCTTTTAAGTTTTGATTTTGATTTTGATTTTGCATTTGCATAAAAAACCTCCTTAAGTTTTAACTAAGTTATTTTGTGTTCATTTTTAGTTCTTATTCATTCGAGTTTATGTCAATTTATTTTTAAAAGCATTGATTTTTTTGGTGGTATCTTGAAGTAACTGTTGAATTTCCACAAAATTCGGGTCTTCTTTTTGTGCTTCGGCTAAAAGTGGATACAAGCTCTTTTCAATATAAACATAATCCTCTGGATACTTCTTTTCTACTTGTTTTTCAATTGTATCCCAGTCTTCACCCAACTTTTCTGCAAGAACCTTGACTTGGCTTTTTTCTATACTTGGTTTATCCAACTCAACTTTTAATTCAGCCAATGTGTTCAGGACCTCGTCAAGTCCATCTGAAATTGTTACCGACGACATGCTTTTTGCTGCCAGGACAGAGTCTTTCTCACTGGTTTTGTCTTGTATTACATTTCCAGGCTCATTATCGTCTGTTGTTAAAGCTACCGCAACAATTGCCATCATTGCCAATACAAAGTAAAAAATGCCCTTCATATTAAAACCTCCTATTTGGTTACTTTTTCTTAGTATGTTAAATTTTTGATATACTATACACTGTCTTTCGTAATGGCTTTTTTTTAAAAGATTGTTGTTTTTGACATGAAATGTATAAACTACGACATAGTGAATACTTTTGCCACCGTTCCGGCAGAATACTTCGCTTTCCGCGGGCACGGCCTCAGTCTCCTCAGAAGCAAAGAGCGCTTCTTCCGGGGTCTTCGGACGCGTGCTGTTCCCGCAGGAGTCTACGTATTCTGCCTCCACTTGGAATAATCCTATGTTTTAATAGGGTTTCTTCTCACTAGAACAGAAAGCTAACTAAGCTGCGGAAAAATGCGAGACTCCAGTGGGAAAGGAACAGTCTGAAGACCCCGCAGTGAGCGGTTTTTGCTCCGAGGAGGCTGAAGCGTTCCCCACGGAAAGCGAGTGTTTTTCAGAAGCGCTGAATCAGCATCAATTTTGTAAAGGATGGTAGGAAACAAACATAGCAGTTACGTCGCAGTTTGCATCTACTACTAAGACTATTTTCGAAAAGATTCTCCGAAATAGACCTTGGAGTGTTAAAAAATTAGACAAAAATAATAAAGTCAAAGAAGGAGGTAAAGTGGGATGGAAGAGAAAAGACCTATTCGGCTCGATGATCGAATCTACTTAATTGATGGTTTTGATTTGGGTAAACCTGAACGCACTGGTACATATGTAATTAATGAGAATGAGCTTACATTAGTTGAAACAGGACCAAGTCCGTCTATTAAATACGTAAAGAAAGGCCTGGATTCTTTAGGACTATCTTTAATGGATGTGAAATATATCATAGTAACGCATATCCATCTAGACCATGCGGGTGGTGCGGGATTATTAATCAAGGATTGTCCAAATGCGAAAATTGTTGTTCATCCAAAAGGGGCCAGACATCTAGTTGATCCTAGAAAATTAGCGGCAGGTGCGCGTGCTGTTTATGGAGAAAGTTTTGCAGAACTATTTGATCCTATTGTACCAGTCCCGGAAGAAAAGTTATTGATTAAAGGTGAAGGGGATGAACTGCAGATTGGTCCAGGTTGTACACTGGAATTTCTGGATACACCTGGTCATGCTAAGCATCACTTTAGTATTTATGATCCCGTTAGCAATGGTATTTTTACGGGTGATACTGTAGGGATTCGATATGAACAGTTGATTAGTCAGGGGATCGATTTCTTTCTGCCCTCTACATCACCCAACCACTTTGATCCTGAATCCATGCAAAGAGCTATTAATCGGATAAAGGATATGAAAGTTGATCGAATTTATTATGGTCATTTTGGAATGACAGAAAAGGTTGATACAGCACTGGATCAGGTTTCAGATTGGTTAGATGTCTTTTTAGAAGAAGGTCAAAAAGTATATGCCTCAAATGGAGGTTATGCTGAACTCGCCTCAAGATTGTTATACCGTGTAAAAGAATATCTTAAAAGTATTAACGTTCCGGAAGAACATGAAGTATACTTCCTAATAAATCTAGACATGCAAGTGAGTGCATTAGGAATTATAGATTACTTTCAAAAATTAAAAATATAAACGGTGCCTGGTACTTGTCGAATAATAATCGAACAGTGCCAGGTATTATTAGGTTAAAGAGTAATTGGCTGAGATTCGGGTATAAGTTTAATTAATAAGACAAATGCTTTAAAATAGCGAAACATATCGATTTGAGGCTATATGTGAATCCTGAGACATTGGTCGAGCAGCATGATGCATTTTGCGCATTAAATAGAAATAAGAGGTGAAGTTGTGAAGAATATTACATCAGTATTTTAGTTAGGACTTATAATTTGTATAGGAGTAGTAACGTGGGGGTCGATTGATCCAACTGGCCTAAAGGAAAAAACTGCTGAACTAACAAAAGATATTTCAGTGTATTTTGGCTGGTATTATCTAATCATAATTATGATTATGCTGATATTTTGTGTCTATTTAATATTTTCCAAGTTCGGAAAAGTGAAGCTTGGACAAGAAGGAGATAAACCTGAATTTAGTCTGCCTTCATGGTTTGCGATGTTGTTTAGTGCTGGAATGGGGATGGGTCTTGTGTTTTGGACAACGGCTGAACCTATTTCACATGCATTTAAAAGTACACCCGGTGCGAAAGCCGGATCAGATGAAGCAATCAAAGAAGCGCTCCAGTATTCATTTTTTCATTGGGGTGTCCATGCATGGGCTGTATATGGAATTGTAGCTCTTGTTTTAGCATACTTTAAGTTTCACCGGGGTGCACCTGGTTTAATAAGTGCAACGCTTACTCCATTATTCGGTGAAAAAGCCATGAGGGGGATAGCTGGTAAACTGATTGATACGTTGGCGGTAGTTGCTACGGTAGTCGGAGTTGCAGCGACACTTGGTTTTGGTTCCGCCCAAATAAATGGGGGATTAACATACTTGTTTGGACTTCCGGCAACATTTACAATGCAACTAATTATACTCGGAATAGCAACTGCACTGTTTATTGGGTCTGCATGGTCAAGGATAGGCCGGGGGATAAAATACTTAAGCAATATCAATATGGGACTAGCGTTTATATTACTGCTCATATTGTTTATCGTCGGTCCAACTTTATATATCCTTAACATGTTTACGAGTACGCTTGGAGGATATATTACGAACTTCTTTGAAATGAGTTTTCATCTGGCACCATTAGATGGGGATAATAGATCCTGGATAAATGCCTGGACTATTTTCTATTGGGCATGGTGGATCTCATGGGCGCCGTTTGTAGGTATCTTCATAGCGAGAATTTCAAAAGGAAGAACTGTCAAAGAGTTTATGTTAGGTGTGCTAATTGTTCCATCGTTAGTTTGCTTTATTTTCTTTGCAGTGTTTGGTGTATCAGCACTAAACCTAGAACAAAATGGAATTGCAACTATTTCTAAGCTGACGCTTGAGACGTCAACATTTGGTGTTCTTGAGAATTATCCACTGGGAACATTGATGTCAATGATAACTATCTTTGTAATAGCCATCTTTTTCATCACATCAGCGGACTCCGCAACATTTGTACTGGGAATGTTAAGTACAGATGGTCACATAAATCCTTCTAACTCTGTGAAAATTGTCTGGGGCTTAGCGCAAACAGCTATGGCTGCAATTATTGTTTACTTTGGTGGTACTGGAGGGCTGCAAAACGTTCTTATAATTGCAGCATTGCCGTTTTCAATAATTATTCTGTTGATGGGTGCCTCCTTTTTCAAAGCAGTAAGACAAGAAGCGAAAGAGAAATCTCATTAGATGTACTAAAGCCAGAAACCTATTTTAAATTGGTTTCTGGCTTATTTTCATTTTTCTTCTTCCGTTTTCACAAATGTAAGGATAAAGAACAAGATAAAACTAACTAACATAATTGACCCACCAACGATGAAAAATACATTGGTTAGTGTATCATTCAAATTGAATGGCCTTACATAATATAACCACATCCCTGAAGTTAAACCAATTGCACCTATGATCGCTGACCATACATGAAGTGTTGATAGTATTTTACTTGCTGGTGTGAAAATTTTATAATAGACCGCCCATGCAAATAGGGATAACCAGCCAACAACTAGAATATGCGCATGAATAGTCTTGAATTCATACCCACCAGAGCCTGCCATATGTGAACCAAGGAAAGCCCCAACTAGTGCAAATGCAGCTGAAAATCTTAGTAGAACTTTGCTGTTTTTATTCAAAACTAACCTCTCCCATCAATCATGAAGTACTATGTCACTAGTATAACAGCAACCAGGACGAATTTTGTGAACTGATTGTGAAATGTTCAAATTAGCTTAAAATAAAAATCATTATTGACAAGCTTGTGTATTAACCATATAATACAGTTACAAAGTGTATGAACCACTTAGTACATACACTGATATTAAATGTTAAATATCCTGTGGGAGGTGTTTCAATGAGTATAAGTTTTAACAGCCGTGACCCAGTCTATTTGCAGGTTGTCCGATATTTTAAGGAACAAATTGCAATTGGCGAATTGGCTCCAGGAGAAGAAATACCTTCAAGGCGGGAATTGGCGAACAACCTCAAAATAAATCCAAATACTGCGCAGCGAGCGTACAAAGCAATGGAGGAACAAGGTTTGATCCATACTGAACGCAATCATCCAAGCAAAATAACAAGCGATGAAAATAACTTGAGTAAGGTGAGAGAAGAATTGCTACTTGAAGCAGTGGATACATTTGTAACATCAGTTCGATCAATTAACGTCCCAGTTGATGAATTAGTGAGACTGGTTAAAACAAAGTACACAGAAAGTAACGATGATAAGGAGGGTTAATAATGATTGAAGTAAAAGAGCTTACAAAGAATTTTGGACGCAAAAAAATATTGAAAGGTGTCTCATTTACAGCAAGTAAAGGAGAAATAACCTGCCTAATCGGAATAAACGGGGTGGGTAAGACAACTATCTTAAATGCAATTATGGCACTTACACCGTTTAACAAAGGACAAATTTTAATAAATGGAGAAAAAATCAGCAAAAACTCGTTTGAAAAAGTTACCTTCATTCCAGATGCGATTACGATGCTGCCACAAATGAAAATTTCTGAAGCAGTGGAATTTATGGATGATTTTTACACATGCTGGAACCAGAAGCGCGCAACAGAACTACTTGAGTTTTTTAAGCTAAATGTAAATGACCGCATATCCTCCTTGTCAAAAGGAAATACAGCAAAGGTAAATTTGTTACTGGGTTTAGCGATGGATGTTGATTATATTTTAATGGATGAACCATTCTCTGGAATTGACATGTTTAGCCGAGAACAAATTGCAAAAGTATTTACAAGTCATCTGATTGAAAATAGAGGGGTCATTATTACAACACATGAAATAAGTGATATTGAACACTTAATTGACAAGGTTGTGCTATTAGATGAGGGTGTTGTTTTAAAAGAATTCAATACAGAAGAGATACGGGAAAACGAAGGTAAATCCGTTGTGGATGTCATGAGAGAGGTGTATCAACGATGAAAAGTTATCTGAAGCTGGTAAATTTTGAGTTTAATCGTTCCGCTAAAATATTTGCGGTGCTATTAGGTATTACAATTATCGCACAGATCACGGGTGTAATTGTATTGTCAAAAAAATATCTGGAAACGGCCAACGAAATGATTTATGAAGAGCTAATGCCAAAAGCTGACTTCTTGGCTCAAGTTGGTCAAATGAGTTTCCTACAGATAACAAGGAGTGTATGGTTTCTTGGCCCAATCGCATTGTGTATTGCTGGTGTAGCATTTTATATTTTCCTGATCTGGTATCGTGATTGGTTTGGAAAAAATACATTTATTTATCGACTATTAATGCTGCCTACAACCAGACTGAATATTTTCTACGCTAAAATCACAAACATCCTACTCATGACATTTGGTTTTATAGCATTCCAACTGATTTTATTTCCTATCGAGACAACGGTTTTGAAATGGATGGTGCCAAAAGAGTACCGAAATGATATGGGTATTGAAGAGATTATTGGCAGTATGCCTGAATTAAATATATTAATTCCAAATAGTGTCCTTGAACTCGTTCTGTATTATGGAGCAGGGTTTATGGTTGTGTCTATTTTATTTACTGCAATCTTATTTGAAAGAAGCTTTAGGTGGAAAGGCATCTTTGCGGGTGTTATATATGGATTTGTTGCTGCAGGTTTATTTATTTCACCTATGCTTTTGCAAAGTACTGTATTAAACCAATTTTTCTATCCAATAGAATTGTTTGTACTTGAAATTGTAATGGGATTGATTGTCATTTCGGGTTCGATTTGGACGAGTGGATTCTTACTAAAGAAAAAGATAACTGTGTAGGGAGTGTGTAAAAATGGAAAAGTACTGGAAGTTCACTGCAATCATTATGGTAATAGTACTTAGCATTGGGACGTTTTATGTTACTTCAGCAATGTCGGCAACAGAGTATCCAGAGTTTGTCATTAAAAAAAATAGTGGAAACGATGGGGAAATAAACTCATTATTATTAGAAGGTTACTATCATGAGGGGGGAGGCATGAATTACACCAACACCAATGTGAGGATTACTTCCGACGGTTCTAAGTATAGAAACAATGCCGCATTTTTAAATCAAATTATTGGAGAGCCGGGACCGATCATTAACAAGCTGCAGGAAGAACACCGTAACTTTATGAGAGGCAAGGTCCAATCTGTAAATTCATTCTTTGAAAACAATAAGTTTCTGGTTTATGCAGAAGTTGATTACAAAATAGATTCTTTATCATCAAGTGATTTCAAATTTGATATATCCATATTAGACAAAGAGGAAGACGACACAACTTCTTTCACTATAAAAGTTCCTGACATTGCAGGAGTCAACCATATCATGCTGGAAGATGTACAACTAATTGATAGCAAGCTAAAGCTGATTACTCAAAATTTTATCAGAGAAAATGGAAAACATCTTAATGAAAAGCATATCTATACTGTGGACATATCTGCAAAAAAAATTAGTGATCATGAAACGATTTTTTCCATCCATGAGCAGCAGGGTGAAGTATATACAGATGCACGTATAGTAAGGACGAATTCTAAACAGGCTTACGATAACATTGTATTTATCAAGACGCAAAACAAAATCAGGGAGCAAATGGAAAGCCCGGGTATGATGGAGGAATCAATTCAGGAAATAATTGCTTATAATTTGAAAACGAAAGAAAAAGTCAACCTTGATTTACCTGATAACCTAAAAGATTATCAAGTTAGCTTCTTTGATGGCTCAAAAATTTATTTAACAAAATTCAGTGGGCAGGGTTTATCTATAACTCCTTTTAGTCTAGAAAACAATGAAGCTGCTAATGAATTTACTGTACAGCTGCCTAATGGGGCGGATAATGTAGAGCACCCTATTATAATGGTGAATGACGGTAAGTTGTACGCTACATCCCATGTCACGAATTTAGAAACGAAAGCCACTGTTAAGGTTGTCGATGTGGGAACAGGTGAAGTACTTTACGTGGGTGAGGTTGTACAAGAAAATCCACCTAAAAACTTGGATCAGTTTGAACTGTTTATCTATGAACTGTCGCTGAAATAAAGAGAAG